>NZ_JAGQBM010000005.1:0-87133 GCF_024345635.1 Cyanobium sp. Lug-B | reverse complement strand
CCCGCCAGGCCGGCATCGGGATCGCCGGCGCCGGCCAGCTGCCGCAGGGCCACGCCTTCGGCGGCGGCCAGCCGCGCCGCCACCGCCGCCAGGCCCTCCAGCTCCCGCTGCCGCCCCAGGCCCACCAGCAGCAGGCCACCCTTCGGCTCGGCGCCGAACCCTGAAACCGACATGGTTGTTTGCACTGTCTGGGCCGGCTCGCTTCTACCATCGTGCTGCGAAGCCACGCCGCCTGCGCCCTTGGCCACTTTCTCGACCGCTGAACAGGTGGAGCAGAGCGGGCAGCCGCCCCTCACCAGCCATGACCCCCGGCGGCTGCGGCTGTTCTGCGGCAACGCCAACCCCGACCTGGCCCGGGAGATCGGCGCCTATCTCGGCGTTCCCGACGGCCCGCGGGTGATCAAGCGCTTTGCCGATGGCGAGGTCTACATCCAGATCCAGGAGTCGATCCGCGGCTGCGACGTCTTCCTTATCCAGCCCACCTGTGCTCCGGTGAACGATCACCTGATGGAGCTGATGATCATGGTGGACGCCTGCCGTCGGGCTTCGGCGCGCCAGATCACCGCCGTCATCCCCTACTACGGCTATGCCCGCGCCGACCGCAAGACCGCCGGCCGCGAATCGATCACCGCCAAGCTGGTGGCCAACCTGCTGGTCAAATCCGGCGTCGAGCGGGTGCTGGCCATGGACCTGCACTCCTCCCAGATCCAGGGCTACTTCGACATCCCCTGTGACCACATCTACGGCTCTCCCGTGCTGGTCGACTACCTCGCGACCCGCGATCTCGGTGAGGTGGTGGTGGTCTCCCCCGACGTGGGCGGCGTGGCCCGGGCCCGGGCCTTCGCCAAGCAGATGAAGGATGCGCCCCTGGCCATCATCGACAAGCGCCGCTCCGGCCACAACGTGGCCGAGAGCCTCACCGTGATCGGCGATGTGGCCGGCAAGACGGCGATCCTGATCGACGACATGATCGACACCGGCGGCACCATCTGCCAGGGGGCCCGGCTGCTGCGGGCCCGCGGCGCCGCCCGGGTGCTGGCCTGCGCCACCCACGCCGTGTTCTCCCCCCCGGCCATCGAGCGCCTTTCCGAGCCGGGCCTGTTCGAGGAGGTGGTGGTCACCAACAGCATCCCCCTGGGCCCGTATCTCCACTTCCCCCAGCTGCGGGTGCTGTCGGTGGCCAACATGCTCGGTGAAGCCATCTGGCGCATCCACCAGGAGAGCTCGGTCAGCTCGATGTTCCGCTGAGCGGCCCCGCCATGGTCGCTCCCGAACCACCCGTCCGTCGGGTGCCCCTGAAGCGCTTCGCCCACCTCAAGCGCCACCTGCCGGTGCCCCTCACCGTGCTGGTCACAACCGTGCTGGCCCTCACCGTGGGAGCGCCCGCTCTTGCCGTCCCCCAGGGCCGCCTGCCGAAGAGCTTCGAGCGCCGCGTCGGGGTGTGGCTCACCAACAGCCCCAGCCCCCTCTACTACGACGCGACCCGCATCGAGACCGCCGTGGCGCAGCTCGATGCCGCCGGCTTCAACACCCTCTACCCCAACGTCTGGAGCCGGGGTGCCACCTTCCACCGCAGCCGCTGGGCGCCGCTGGAGCCGGCCCTGGCCCGCTCCAATCCCGGCCTCGACCCCATCTGCCGCTTCACCAAGGCCGCCCATCGCCGCGGCATGCAGGTGATCCCCTGGTTCGAGTACGGCCTGATGGAGCCGGCCGATGCGGAGGTCGTTGAGCGGAACCCGGAATGGGTGCTGCGCCGCTCCGACGGCAGTGCCCTCTACGCCATGCATGGCGCCAACCTCAAGACCTCCCCGCTCAGGGACCTGCGGGTGTGGCTGAATCCGGCCCACCCCGGGGTGCGGGCCCGCTTCATTGGACTGATCAAGGAGATCGTCCAGCGCTGCGGCGTGGACGGCATCCAGCTCGACGACCACTTCGCCTGGCCGGTGGAGCTGGGCTACGACCCCTACACCCGCGCCCTCTACCTGGCGGACACCGGCCGGGAGCCGCCCACCAACTTCAACGACCGTTACTGGATGAAGTGGCGCCGCCAGCAGCTCACCGCCCTGCTGCGGGAACTGCGGGCCACCCTGCAGGAGGTGGGCGGTCCGCGGCGCACGGTGATCAGCCTCTCGCCCGGCCCCTTCCGCTTCGCCTACAACCACTGGCTGCAGGACTGGGAGCTCTGGGCCCTGGGCGAACTGGTCGACGACCTGATCGTCCAGAACTACGCCTACTCAGTGAAGGGGTTCGCCCGCGACCTCGATCAGCCGGCGCTGGTCAAGGCCCGCCGCTGGGGCATGCCCGTGGAGATCGGCATCCTCTCCGGCTTCGGCGGCCGCACCCCCGACATGGCCACCCTGGAGCAGAAGGTGCGTCTCTCCGCCGCCCGGGGCCACGGGGTGATCTTCTTCTACTGGGAGGGGCTCTGGGGCCAGCACGCCGGTCCGGAGGGGGCCGCCTTCCGCCAGGCCGCCTTCCGGCGCCTCAACCGCGAGGTGTTCGGCGGCCGCTAGCCGTCCCCGCCGGCCGCTCCAAGGCATTGGCCCACCACCTCACGGGTGTTGGTGGAGAGCTCGGCGGCCGCCAGCCCCTCCAGGGCCTGCCGCATCCGCTGCCGCCGGCCGGGGCCGTAGCTCTGCCAGCGGCTGAACACCTTGGCCATGCGCGAGGCCGTGATCGGGTTGCGCTGGTCGAGGGCGACGATCTGGCCGGCCATGAAGCGGTAGCCGCTGCCGTCGGCGGCATGGAACACCGGCGGATTGCCCGCCAGCCCCCCCAGCACCGCCCGCACCGCGTTGGGCGCCGCCGGATCGAAGCGGGGATGGTCGAGCAGTCGCTGCACCCGCTCCAGCCCATCGGCGAACGGGGCGGACGCCTCCAGGGCGAACCAGGAATCGAGGATGACCGGCTTTTCCTCCCAGCGGGCGTAGAAGGCGTCCACCGCCTCCTGGCGGGAAGGAATCGGATGGTCCTGAAGCGCCCGCAGGCCCGCCCGGGCCAGGGTCATCGAGGGGCCATCCACCGCCGCGCGGGCCGCCGCGATCGCCGCCGCATCACCCGCGGCCACCCGCCAGCTCCAGATCGAGCCCGTCAGCATCCGGTCGCCCACCCCCTCGGGCCAGGCCAGCGACCACTGGGCGCTGACCCGCTCCAAGGCCCGCTCCAGGGGGTCGGCCAGGGCCTCGCCGAAGCGGCGGCGCAGGGCCTGCAGGGCGGCGAACAGGGCCGGTGGATCGGGCTCCGGCGCCCCATCCTCCAGTTCGGCCAGCCCCGGCAGGGCGAGCAGCACGCTGCGGCTGGCCTCCGAGAGGGAGGGGTCGGCCAGGATCCGCCCGAAGGCGTCGATCAGGGCATCCTCCAGCCCCCCATCCACCCGGCCGGCGGCGCGGCGCAGCAGGGCGCGGCGCAGCAGCACCTGGCCCGCGTCCCAGCGGGCGAAGGGGTCGCTGTCGGCGGCCAGAAGATGCACCAGCTCGCTGGAGGGGCGCCCCAGCACCACCTTCACCGGTGCCGAGAACTGGCGCAGCAGGGAGAGGGCCGGCGGCGGCGCCTGGGCCGGCAGCCCCTCGAAGCGGAACACCTGCTCCTCCTGATCGATCAGCAGCAGCCGCGTGCCCGCCCCCCAGCGGCGACCCAGCAGGGGCGCCGCGCCATGGTCCGGGTCCTCGGCCACCAGCCGCATCGGCAGGGGCTGGCCCGCCTGGCCCACCAGGCCCACGGCCAGGGGGATCACCAGGGGCTGCTTGTGGGGCTGGCCCGGGGTGGCGGGGGTGGACTGGCGCACGAACAGCTCCAGTGTCCCGGCCGCCTTGTTCCAGCGGCGCCGGATCCGCAGCACCGGCGTGCCCGCCTGGTGGTACCAGCGGCGGAACTGCCCGAAATCGAAGGGCGGCAGGCGGCAGCTATCGTCGAGTTCACCGGCGGCATCCTGCATCGCCTGCACGAAGTCCTCGCAGGTGGCGGCGGTGCCGTCGTGGCGCTCCACGTACAGCGCCATACCTCGCTGGAAGGTCTCCTCCCCCAGCAGGGTGTGCAGCACCCGGATCACCTCCGATCCCTTTTCGTAGATCGTGGTGGTATAGAAATTATCGATCGCCTGGTACTGGTCCGGCTGCACCGGATGGGCCGTCGGCCCCGCATCCTCCCGGAACTGGGTGTTGCGCAGCATCGCCACGTTCTCGATCCGGTTGAGCGCATGGCCATGCAGATCGGCCGAGAAGCTCTGATCCCGGAAGACGGTGAGGCCCTCCTTCAGCGAGAGCTGGAACCAGTCGCGGCAGGTGATGCGGTTGCCCGTCCAGTTGTGGAAGTACTCATGGGCGATCACACTTTCGATCCGCTCCAGCTCGCCATCGGTGGCCGTGGCGGCATCAGCCAGCACCAGCTTGGAGTTGAAGATGTTGAGGCTCTTGTTCTCCATCGCGCCCATGTTGAAGTGGCGCACCGCAACGATGTTGTATTCGTCGAGGTCGTAGGCCAGGCCATAGACGCGCTCGTCCCACTCCATCGCCCGCTTCAGGGACGCCATGGCGTGGGCGGTGAAGGGGGCATCGCCCGGCTCCACGTGCAGGCGCAGCTGCACGGTGCGGCCGTCAGCGGTGAGGAACGTGTCGCGCACCTCCTCCAGCCGGCCCGCCACCAGGGCGAACAGATAGGAGGGCTTGGGGAAGGGGTCGTCCCAGACGGCGTAGTGACGGGCTTCTCCGCCTGTCCCGGGCGGCAGGTCGCCGGCCTCGATGCCGTTGCCGTTGGAGAGCAGCACCGGGCAGCTCTCCCGGTCGGCCTCGATCCGCACCCGGAAGCGGCTCAGCAGGTCGGGGCGATCCGGGTGGTAAGTGATGCGGCGGAAGCCCTCCGCCTCGCACTGGGTGGTGACCATCCCCCCGCTCACATACAGCCCCTCGAGGCTGGTGTTAGCCCGCGGATCGAGCCACACCGTGCTGGTGAGCACGAACGGCCGTTGGGGCGGCTGCAGCACCAGCAGCCGGTCGTCCTCCAGCCGATAGGCCTCGGGGGGCAGGGGCACGCCATCGAGCGCCAAGGCCCGCAGCTCCAGATCCACCCCCCGCAGCTCCAGCGGCTCAGCCGCCACCTCCGGCCCCTCCGGCGCGCCTGGCCTGGGCAGGAACGCCAGCCGCGCCTCCACCAGGGCATGGTCGGCGAACAGGCGCACCGTCAGGTCGGTGCGCTCCAGCAGGTAGGGCGCCGGACGGTAGTCGGCGAGGCGGACGAGGGTCATCCCAGGCTTACCTGGGGGCCGCCGGAGTGGCAGGAGCCGGGGCCCCAGGCCGGGCCGCGCCCTGCTGCTTGATGGCGTCCTGAACCTTCTTCATGACGTCGGCCGGCACCTCCTTGGGGCAGATCTCGGCGGCACCGAGCACGGCCGAGTTGATGGCGCCGCGGCGCAGCTCCTCGATGGTGAGGGCCTTGGTGCCCACCTGCTGGATCTCGCCCTTGTGCTGGCCGAGGATCAGCTGGGCGATGGTTTCGCCGGCGATGCCCACCGATTTCTCGAAGTCGACGCCGGCGGCGCGGGAGATGCAGACGTTCACGGCGCCGATGCGGGTGTAGAGCCCCATCTCGGCGGGGGTGGCCGGTGCCGCCTGGGCGGCCAGAGGTGCCAGCAGCAGCGGCATGGCGACCAGGGGCACCAGCAGCGGCCGGGAGCGGCGGAGCAGGAGAGACAAGGGGTAGGGGATCCGTGAACCACCATCGTGCTGCATCGCAGCAGCCGCCACACCCGCCGCTGAGACCGCTCCGCGAGGCGGCCCAGTCGCCGGGGCCCCGGCCCTGACAGCGATTAACCGATCGGCTCTCCCGCCGCCTCCAGCCGGATCTCGTGGTGGTGCTCCACCAGCTCGAGGCTGCCGTGGCGCCAGGTGTGGATCGAGCGGGAGCGGTAGCGGTCCTGGTCCACCAGGCGGATCTGTTCGAGAACTTCCCAGTCGTCGTAGTGGGACTGGAACGCCATGGTGTGCTCATCGATCTGGCGGATCTGGCTGACCGTGGGGGCCCCCGCCAGGTAGCCGCAGCTGCGGCGCAGCTGGTGACCGCACAGCCAGGCCTCCATCGTGCCCTCGGGCCGGTAGTCGGGCTTGGTGTCGAAGAACGGCTGGTGGCCCTCCGCCCACCAGGTGAACCGGTAGCCCTCATCCCCGTCCACCAGTTCGCGGTGGACCTCGATGCGCAGGTTCATGTCCACCCGCAGCACCGCGTCGTCCTCGGTGAAGAAATAGGTGCGGCGCGAGCGCCAGAGCCCCAGGTTGCGGGCGAACCAGCGCCGCAGGCTGGTGTCGAGGCGGATGCGGCTCTGCACGGCAGGAACCCTGGAGAGACCGGGCTGGGTCGGTGTGGTCATGGCGGGCCCACCCAGGCGCACGGACGCGATCCCTGAAGTGCTAGCGACGTTTCCGGGTTCTGCCCAAAACCCCATAAGGTTGGGGGCGTTGCCGCATCCCTGCCTTTGCCGGTCCTGGGGGAGCCCGATTTCCCGCCCTTGCCGTCGTCGCCGTCGCCGCCGCCCTCGGCGGTGGCCGAGGCCGGCCCCGTCACCGGTGAGGCCCAGAAACCGCTCAAGCTGCTGCTGGTGGCGGCCCGCCATCACATGGCCTCCGCCGACCTGCGGGCCCTACTGGCCTTCCTGCAATCGGAGGACTGCACCTGCAAGGTCTCCCTCCAGGTGGCCGATCCGGCCGACCATCCCGAGCTGCTGGAACTGCACCGGCTGGTGGCCACCCCGGCCCTGATCAAGCTCGATCCCCTGCCCAAGCAGGTCTTCGCCGGCAACACCCTGGCCCAGCAGCTGCGCATCTGGCTGCCCCGCTGGCAGCAGATGGAGGTGGTCACCACCCTGGGACTCAGCCTGCGGCCGGCGGAGATGGATGGCAGCCGCAGCCAGCGGGAGGTGCAGCTCGAGGACCAGCTGCTGGTGCTGCGTCAGGAGAACGAAACCCTGATCGAGCGGCTGGGCGTCCAGGAACGGCTGCTGCGCATGGTGGCCCACGAGCTGCGCACCCCCCTCACCGCCGCCAAGCTGGCCCTGCAGAGCCATGCCCTGGGCCAGATCGACGAGAGCCGCTTCCGCGACGTGCTCAACCGCCGGCTCGATGACATCGAGGCCCTCTCCCGGGACCTGCTGGAGGTGGGCACCACCCGCTGGGAGGCCCTGTTCAACCCCCAGCGCCTGGACCTGAGCCAGGTGGCCGCCGAGGCCATCCTGGAGCTGGAGAAGCTCTGGGTGGGCCGGGGGCTGCAGCTGGTCACCGACATCCCCGCCGACCTGCCCGACGTCCACGCCGACCAGCGGCGCATGCGCCAGGTGTTCCTCAACCTGCTGGAGAACGCCCTCAAGTTCACCCCCGACGGCGGCAAGGTGAGCCTCAGCCTCATGCACCGCACCAGCCAGTGGGTGCAGGTGAGCATCTGCGACAGCGGGCCGGGGATTCCCCGTGAGGAGCAGCACCGCATCTTCCAGGACCGGGTGCGGCTGCCCCAGACCTCCGGCACCACCTCCGGCTTCGGCGTGGGCCTGTCGGTGTGCCGCCGCATCGCGGAGGTGCATGGGGGCCGCATCTGGGTGGTGTCCGAGCCGGGTGAGGGCGCCTGCTTCAACTTCACCGTGCCGGTCTGGACCGGCCAGAGCTCCCCGGAACCGGACCGTTCCGCCCCCGGTCGGCCCGCCGCCGAGGACCTTCCTTGACGAAGGGTCCCTCCGGCCCGTAGCGTCCAGCACATCAGATCGGCGCTAAGCCGGCTGTGGCCTCGCCCCCATCGTCTAGAGGCCTAGGACACCTCCCTTTCACGGAGGCGACAGGGGTTCGAATCCCCTTGGGGGTATGCATCGGTTCCGGGCTCGGGGCAGTTTCGTCCTGACCCGCGCCACTTTTTCAGAGCTGCTGTTCAGCAGCTTGCACGCCATGCCGTTGGCAGCATGGCCGTATGGTGAAGAGCCTCAGAGCAGCTGGGCGCGGCGCTGGGCTTCCCGCTGCACACCCCGCAGGTTGCTGGCCAGATCCTCCTTGAGCCGCTGCTCGATCAGGCCGATCGGCATGCCCGGCTTGCCCTGGACGGTGAGGTCGTAGAGGAGCCAGGTGCTGGTGGCGTCGACGCCCACCTGCCAGACGCCCTGGAAGCAGCGGAAATCGCCCTCCAGCATCCGGAAGGCCAGGCGCCCCTGCTCGGGTTCCTCGCTGAGCTCCAGCTGGACACGGGCACTGAAGCGCAGACCGCAGAACTGCTGGGTGCCCACCTGCTCCAGGGCCACCAGGTTGCCGCGGCGCCAGAGCTGGCGGGAGCTGGCGAGATTGGGAATGAAACGGTCGAGGTGGTCGTAGTCGGTGAGCACCGCCCAGATCCACTCCGGGGCGAGATCGAGGCGCAGCTGCACCGCCAGGCGCCGGGTGCCCTGGGGGAGACGCTCCATCTCCTGCTGAATCGTGTCGAGGGCGCAACTGGCCTCTCTGGCGACCATGGCCTCGGTTGACGGGAGGTGCACGGGGCTGGGAAACGACGCCAGAAGCTGTGCCAAGACGGATCGGAGCTCGCTCGGGGCTTGCGTGAGGGTGGCAGCGATCGGCACCGAGAATGGTGCGACGGAACACAAACTAACCGGTGTGTCCGGATTCCGGTCAACGAATCCGCACCGAGGGGGTGTGGGGCGAGTTCTCTATGATCGGCCCGATTTTCGGCTCCGACGCCCGCATGCGTGTTTCCACCGGCAAGGCCACCCAGTCCGACGGCCGCATGTTCACGGTTGTGGTCGAAGGCTTCGGCGTCGGCGTGCAGCGGCGGGCCGAGCGCCGGATCACCGTGCCCTTCCCCCAGCTGCAGCGCCTGATGCAGACCATCGCCCAGCAGGGCGGTCGCATCAAGGCCGTGACCGCCGAGGAGGTGCCCGAGGGCTCCCCCACCCCAGTCGCCGGTGACGCTGCGGTCTCCGACGCCCCGGCCGCCCCCCCCACCCCCGCCAAGAAAGCCCCCGTGAGCCACGCCGACGTCCCGGTCAACCTCTACAAGCCGAAGGATCCGTTCATCGGCACCGTCCTCGACAACTACAGCCTCCTGGCCGAAGGGGCCATCGGCCGGGTGAACCACATCACCTTCGACCTCTCGGAAGGCAACCTCCACTACGTCGAGGGCCAGAGCATCGGCATCATTCCCGATGGCGAGGACGCCAACGGCAAGCCCCACAAGCTCCGTCTGTACTCGATCGCCAGCACCCGCCACGGCGACAACTGCGAGGGCGGCACCGTCTCCCTCTGCGTCCGCCAGCTCCAGTACGAGAAGGACGGCACCACCATCAACGGGGTCTGCTCCACCTTCCTTTGCGACATCGAGCCCGGCGCCAAGGTGAAGATCACCGGCCCGGTGGGCAAGGAGATGCTCCTTCCCCCCGATGAGGACGCCAACATCATCATGCTGGCCACCGGCACCGGCATCGCTCCGATGCGCGCTTACCTGCGCCGCATGTTCGAGCCGGGCGAGCGCGCCAAGAACCCCGAATACCAGTTCCGCGGCAAGGCCTGGCTGATCATGGGTGTTCCCAAGACCCCCAACCTCCTCTATGAGGACGATTTCCAGCGCTATCTGGCCGAGTACCCGGAGAACTTCCGCTACACCAAGGCCATCAGCCGCGAGCAGCAGAACCCCAGCGGCGGCCGGATGTACATCCAGGACCGCGTCACCGAGCACGCCGATGAGATCTTCTCCCTGATCGAGGATCCCAGGACCCACGTCTACATGTGCGGTCTGCGCGGCATGGAGCCCGGCATCGACGAGGCCATGACCGCCGCCGCCGCCGCCAAGGGCCTCGACTGGAGCGAACTCCGTCCCCAGCTCAAGAAGGCCGACCGCTGGCACGTGGAGACCTACTGAACCCGCCCCCCAGGGGCCGTCGACCCAGGGCCCGCCACCGGCGGGCCTTTTTCATGGGGGACGATCCGAGAATGCACACACCGGCAGGGTCCCTGTGGCGGCGATGCAGCGGGAGGCCTGCGCCGCCGTTAAACCAGGGGTGACCGGACGCCCTCCCCATGACCGCCATCCTCACCAACCCGCTGCGGGTGGGCCTGCGCCAGGAGCGGGTGATCTCGCCCCAGTGCATCGTCATCTTCGGGGCCAGCGGTGATCTCACCCACCGCAAGCTGATCCCGGCGCTGTTCGAGCTGTTCCGCCAGCGACGCCTTCCCAGCGAGTTCGCCGTGCTCGGCTGCGCCCGAAGGCCCTGGAGCGATGAGGAGTTCCGCGAAAAGATGGGGGCCGCCCTGGCCGATGAGATCGCCTCCCATCGCACCGCCTGGGAGCAGTTCGCCCAGGGTCTCTTCTACGAGCCGGTCGACCTGCAGCAGCCCGAGCACCTGGTGCGCCTCGGCCAGCGGCTGGAGAGCATCGACCGGCTGCGGGCCACCCGGGGCAACCGCACCTTCTACCTCTCGGTCTCGCCGGAGTTCTACGGCAGCGGCTGCCGCGCCCTGGCCGGTGCCGGCCTGCTGGCCGATGCCGAGCGCAGCCGGGTGGTGATCGAAAAGCCCTTCGGCCGCGATTACGCCAGCGCCCAGGCCCTCAACAAGGTGGTGCAGGCCTGTGCCAAGGAAAGCCAGGTGTTCCGCATCGACCATTACCTGGGCAAGGAAACGGTCCAGAACATCCTGGTGCTGCGCTTTGCCAACACGATCTTCGAGCCGATCTGGAACCGCAACTACATCTCCAGCGTCCAGATCACCGCGGCCGAAACCGTGGGCGTGGAGGAGCGGGCCGGCTACTACGAGTCGTCCGGCGCCCTGCGGGACATGGTGCAGAACCACCTCACCCAGATCCTGGCCCTCACCGCCATGGAGGCCCCGGGGCGCTTCGATCCGGAGGCCATCCGCAACGAGAAGGCCAAGGTGCTGCAGTCGGCCAGCCTGGCCAACGAGGAGGAGCCCTGGAAGTGCTGCGTGCGGGGCCAGTACGCCGCCGGCGGCAGCATGGCCCGGCCCCTGCCGGGCTACCGCCAGGAGCCGGGGGTGAACGCCAACAGCACCACGGAAACCTATGTGGCCATGAAGGTGGCCATCAACAACTGGCGCTGGCAGGGGGTGCCCTTCTACCTGCGCACCGGCAAGCGGTTGCCGAAGCGCCTCAGCGAGGTGGTGCTCACCTTCCGGGAGGCCCCGGTGCACCTGTTCGACGCCGCCGGTGGCGCCCCCACCCCCAACCAGCTGATCCTGCGCATCCAGCCCGACGAGGGGGCCGAGTTCAAGTTCGAGGTCAAGGCCCCCGGCTCCGGCATGCGCAGCCGCCCGGTCGACATGGCCTTCAGCTACGACGAATCCTTCGGCGAGCCCTCCGACGAGGGCTACGTGCGGCTGCTCGCCGACGCCATGCTCGGCGATCCCACCCTGTTCACCCGCAGTGATGAGGTGGAAGCGGCCTGGCGGCTGTACACGCCGCTGCTGGCCCTGATCGAGGAATCCCCCTGGCAGCTGCCGGTCCAGCCCTACGAGGCCCGCACCTGGGGTCCCGCCGCCGCCGATGGCCTCCTGGCCAGGGACGGTCTGATCTGGCGGCGTCCCTGACGCACGGCCCCAGGGCCCCGCGCCCCCTTCCCCTTCCGCAGCCCCGCGATCCCCGCCCCCTTCCGCGCCCATGGCTCCCCAGCTCACCCTCCAGGCCCCCCTTGATCTGCCGCCCGAGGAGGTCAACCCCTACCTGCACCGCCTCTGGACCCACGATCTGGAGGGCTCCACCGGGGCCGCCACCTTCACCCTGGTGGTGTGGGAGCCGTCCTGGCTGGAGCAGCAGATGGTGCGCATCGGCCGGGTCGATGGCCCGATCACCGGCCTGCTGAGAACGGAGTTGCTGGAGGCGGCCCGCCAGGCCGTGCCGGAAACCGGTCTGCCCTACAGCACCGCACCGATGGATCCCCGCCTGGCCTGGGCCATCGGCCAGAAGGAGGGGAACCATCGCACCGAAGACCTGCGTGGCCAGTTCGTCGAGAGCGCCATCAGCGCCCACATGCCCCGGCGCCTGATCACCCTGGCCCCCACCCTCGATCCGGGCCATCCGCTCGAGACCCTGGTGGCGGCCTACTGCCCGCTGCCGGAGGAGGGGGGCGCCGGTGCCGCCTGCGGCGACGTGGTGGTGCTGCGTGGCGGCATGGGCGCCCTGAAGCAGAGCCTCGATCTGATCGGCTCCCTGGTGGACGACACCCTGCCCTGTTGGGTGTGGTGGAACAGCAGCCTGGATGAGCCCTCCGAGATGCTCGAGGCCCTGGCGCCGGTCCCGCGGCGGCTGGTGATCGACAGCTCCCTCGGGGAGCCGCGCCGCTGCCTCGACCTGATGCTGGCCCGGATCAGCGCCGGCCAGGCCGTCAACGACCTCAACTGGCTGCGGCTGCGCACCTGGCGCGAATCCCTGGCCATGGTGTTCGATCCCCCGTCCCGCCGCGATGCCCTCGGCCACGTGGTGCAGCTCGACATCGACGTCGAGGGGGACCACCCGGTGAAGGGGCTGCTGCTGGCCGCCTGGATCGCCGACCGCCTCGGCTGGCACCTGATCACCAGCTACGCGGTGGAGGTGGACGGGCCGGGCCCGGGGATCACGGCGGAGTTCGAGCGCACCGACGGGGTGGCGGTCCAGTTCACCCTCATGCCGGTGCCCATGGGCGCACCCAAGACCCACCCCGGCGCCATCGTCGGCATGCGGCTGATCTGTGAACCCCAGCAGCGGCCGCCCCTGTGCGTGATTCTCTGCTCGGAGTCCGGCGGCTGCATGCGGCTGGAATCCGGTGGCATGGCCAGCATGGAGCTGGCGGAGGGGGTGGTGCCCTTGCCGGAAGAAAGCGAGGAGATGGAGATGGCCCGCCTGCTCTCGGGCGGCCATGACTCCACCTCGCCGCTGCTGGCGGCCGCCGCGCCGCTGGCGGCGAGCCTGCTGCCAGGCTGAGGCACCTCCCGCCGGAGCGGCCGATGCCGCCGATCGCATGAGCTGCCTGATCGCGGCCCCCTGCAGCGGCAGCGGCAAGACCCTGCTGAGCCTCAGCCTGGCCGCCGTGGCCCGGGCACGGGGGGAGACCATCCAGCCCTTCAAGGTGGGGCCCGACTACCTCGACCCCCAGCTGCTGGGGGCGGTGGCCGGCCGGCCCTGCCGCAACCTCGACCCCCTGCTCTGCGGCGAGGAGTGGGTGCGGCGCAGCTACCGCTGGCACGGCGGCCGGGCCGGACGGGTGCTGGTGGAGGGGGTGATGGGCCTGTTCGACGGCCGCGGATCCGGCAGCGAGGGCAGCTCCGCCGCCGTAGCCGCCCTGCTGGGGCTGCCGGTGGTGCTGGTGGTGGAGGCGTCGCGCCAGGCCGGCAGCCTGGCGGCCCTGGTGCGCGGTTTCCGTGACCACGGCCCGCCCCGGGTGAGCCTGGCGGGGGTGGTGCTGAACCGGGTCGGCAGCGAGCGGCACCGGCTGCTCCTGGCCGAGGCCCTGGCCGCCATCGAGGTGCCCCTGCTGGGGGTGCTGCCCAGCCACCCCAGCCTGGAGCTGCCCTCCCGCCACCTGGGCCTGCTCACCCCGGGGGAGCTGGGGGATCTGGGCGAACGCCAGCGGATCTGGGCCGCCCTGGCCGAGGAGCACCTCGACCTGGCGCGGCTGTGGCCGCTGCTGGCGCCGCCGGCGCCGGCGCCGGAACGGCGCGATCCGATCCGCTGGTGCCTCGACCAGGTCCCGCCGGAGCGGGCCGCCGCTGGGGCTGGGGCGGGATCCGCCCTGGGGCAAGGTGCCGGCGGCGCCGCCCCCCCCCTGCCCGTGGCGATCGCCGGCGATGCGGCCTTCCACTTCCGCTACCCCGAGGCCCAGGAGCTGCTCCAGGCCTGCGGCCTCAGCCCCATGTCCTGGAGCCCCCTGGCCGACGATCCCCTGCCGCCCGACTGCCGGGCGGTGCTCCTCCCCGGCGGCTACCCCGAACTCCATGCCGCCCGGCTGGCGGCCAGCCGCCGCAGCCTCGGATCCCTCCGGGCCGCCGCCCGGGCCGGCCTGCCGATCGTGGCCGAATGCGGCGGTCTGCTGCTGCTGGGCCGGGAGCTGGAGGACCCGGACGGCCTGCCCCACCCGATGGCGGGCCTGCTCCCCTTCCGTGCCCGCCGGGGGCCCCTCAGCCTTGGCTACCGGCAGGCGCTGCCGATGGAAGACGGGCTGCTGGTGCGCCGCGGTGAATCCCTCTGCGGCCATGAGTTCCACCGCTGGCAGCTGCTGGCCCAGCCCTCCGGCGGCGACGTGTTGGCAGAGGCCCAGAGCCTGTGGCAACTTGAAGGATGGGGATCACCCGGGAGGATCGAAGGATGGAGCGCGCCGACCGTTCACGCCACCTGGCTGCACCTCCACTGGGCTGGATGCCCGGCGATTCCCTCGAGACTGGCCAGATCCGCCGCCAGCGCCGTGCCGCTGCCGAGGAACGCCGTTTCCTGCAACCCAGTCTCCGGGTGACGGCCACGCCCCAGGAGCGCTGGCGCATGAGCGTCCGCGGTCTGGTGCAGGGGGTGGGGTACCGGATGGGCTGTCGCCAGAAGGCCATCGACCTGGGCCTCAGCGGCTGGGTGCGCAACCGTCCCGACGGTTCGGTGGAGGTGGAGGCCGAGGGGCTGCCCGACCGCCTGGTGGAACTGCGGCTCTGGTGCGAGAAGGGCCCCCAGGGGGCCCAGGTCAGTGGCGTCACCAGCGGCCAGGTGGCCGTGGCGGGCACCGACTGGTTCGAGATCCGCCCCTGAGCACCGGCCGCCGCCGGCCAGTCGCGTCACGGCACCGGACAATGGGGCGTCACGGACCGCAGCGATGCCGACCCCCAGCCTCTGGAGCGAACTGTTCGGATTCGGCCTGGCGATCAGCTTCAGTCCGCTGCACATCGGCCTGCTGCTGCTGATCCTGCTGGGCCCCAGCCCGCTCCGCCGGGGCAGCTGGTTCGTGCTCGGCTGGCTGCTCACCTCCGCGGCGGCCATCGCCCTGCTGCTGAGTGTCGGCCACGGCCTGCTGCTCACCATGGAGCGCGGCACCGACCAGCGAACCGGCCTCGACCTGCTGGGGGCGGGCGGACTGCTCGCCCTCGGCCTCAACGGTCTGCTGAGCAGCCGCCAGGGGGGCGGCCCCCCCGGCTGGACCCGCCGGCTGGATGGCTTCTGCGCCCTGCCCCTGCCGCTCCTGCTCGGCCTCAGCGCCGCCGTGCAGGTATCGAGCCCCGACGACCTGTTCCTCTACGCCCGCACCGCCGCCAGCCTGCTCGAGGCCGGGCTCAGTCGGCCCCGGGAGGTGCTGACCACGGTGGTCTTCAGCCTGTTCTCCGGCACCCTGCTGCTGCTCCCGCTGGCGGGGCTGGTGCTGGTGGGGCAGGAGCGGCTCCTGCCGGTGCTCCAGGCGGGCAAGCTCTGGCTCTTCGACAACGCCGAACTGATCGTGGCGGCCATCTGCTTCGGCCTGGCCGCCTACCTGGGCTGGCAGGGCATCGAAGGCCTGCGGGCGGGGTGAGTGCTCAGGGGCCCGTCGGGGGCTCCTCGGCCTCCAGGATCCGGCCCAGATACTTGGGGTCGTGCAGGGTGCCGTGGCGGGAGAGGGGCAGCACGCGCTCCTTGGGCAGGCCGGGCAGGGGCTGGCGGGAGCGCAGCATCAGCCAGCGCCGCACCAGGACCACCACGCCCACCAGGGCCGCAGTGATTCCCAGGGCGCCCACGTCCGTCAGCAGCTCACCGCCGCCCGATCCCGCGTGGCCGCCGGCGTCGGCCGGCTTGGCCTCCGGCGCCGGGGTGGTGCCGATCCACTGGAAGGCTCCGGCCTGGGGAGTGGCCATGCCGAACGGTGCGGACAGGGGACGGGATTCCAGCACGAATCGGACGTCCACCACGCATCGTCGTCAAGAGGGTAACGGGTCGGGGCCTTTTTGTGCATCCCCGTTTCCGGTGCTGCCGGCGGCGGCGCCGGTGTCGCGCAGCCAGCGGTCCCAGTGCTCCCGATCGCCGGCGTCCGCGGCGGCCGCCATCAGGGTCACCGCCTGGCTGGCCCGGCTCACCGCCACGTAGACCAACCGCTGGCGCAGGGCGAGGTCGCGGGGCCAGAAGACGTCCTCGTCGATGAACACCTCGCCGAAGGTGCTGCCCTGGCTGCGGTGGACGGTGAGCACGGCCGCCGGTCCGAGGGAGGCGAAGGCGTCGCGCACCAGGAAGAAGCGGCGCCAGAGGGCCTTGCCGTCCTTCTGGCCCGCCTCCCGGGCCTGCAGCCGCAGCCGCTCCAGCACCCCATCCAGGCAGGCCCGCGCCGTGCTGCCGATCGGCGGCAGCAGGCGCAGGTTGAGCTGGGATTCGCCCGCCTCCACGGTGGCGTTGAGGGTGTCGATCACCGCCGCGCCGAGGGAGGCCTCGACGCCGAATTCGGCCAGGTCGCAGCGGTCGGGCCGCACGTCCCGCACCAGCAGCTCCCGGTTGCTGCCCAGCAGCAGGTCGGGCTCTTCGGCGGCGGCGTCCCCCTCCCGGCAGGCCGGTGCCATCACGGCCGTTCGGGTGATCAGCACCTCGCCGGGCAGCACCGGCAGCTGGTCGGCCATGGCACCGTGCAGGGCACGGCGGGCAATCGGCACCAGCCGCTCCAGGGACCGGTTGGTGTAGCAGAGGATCCGCGCCAGGTCGGGATCGTCGGCTTCGGCGCTGCGGCGCAGGCCCGCCTGGGCGGCCTCCAGCCAGTCGGCCCGCCCCAGCAGCGACACCCGGCCCTCGCTGGTGCGCACCGGATCCAGCAGCGGCGGCCGCCGGCAGGGCAGGGCCCCCTCCCGCAGCCCGCCGGCCAGCCGCAGCACCGGGCCCCCGTGGCGGACCACATGGGTCAGGGCCACCCGCCGGGCCCGCCCCAGGGCGAACACCGGACTTCGCTCCTCCCCCACCGGCGGCAGCTGGGCCGGATCCCCCACGAACACCAGCCGAGTGCGGTAGGCCTGGGCGCAGCGCAGGGTGATCTCCAGCAGGCCGCCATCCACCATGGAGGCCTCGTCGACCAGCACCAACCCGAGGTTTTCCAGCGCCAGGGCGGTCTGCAGGGTCTCCTCGCAGCGCTCCCGGTCCCCCTGCCGCTTCAGCTTCAGCCGCAGCAGCCGGTGGATCGTGGAGGGGTACCAGGTGGGGTGCAGACCCGCCAGGGCGAGGTGGTGGCGCAGCACCCCCACCGCCTTGTGGGTGGGGGCGACGACGGTCCAGCAGAGGCCGGCCCGCTCCGCCTGGGCCAGGAACCGCATCGACAGGAAGGTCTTGCCGGTGCCCGCGTAGCCCTCCAGCACGAACGGCACCCCGTCGGCCGGGGCCTCCAGCCAGGCGGCGAAGGCGGCGGCCGCCTGCTGCTGGTCGTCGCTCAGGCCGGTGTGATCGCTCACCCCAGCGGCAGCCAGCCGGCGCCCCGGGCGATCTGCAAGGGCGATCCCAGCAGGGCCAGGCCCGGCAGCGCCACCAGGGGGCCGATCAGGCTGCCGACCAGCACCTCGGCGCGGGTGTGGCCAAGGTTCTCCTTCAGGGGGCGCAGCACCGGGTCCGCCTCCGGCGGGCCGTCCTGGGGATGGGTGTCCCAGAGGCCGTCGGGGAGCCCGTTCACCCGCTCGGCCGTCAGTCCGGCGGCCCGCCGCACGCCGCTGGCGTCGTAGAGAACGATGAAGCAGAGCACGGCCGCCAGGGCGAACAGGGGGTCGGCGAATCCCAGCTCCCAGCCCAGGCCCGCGGCGGTGCCCGTCATCAGGGAGGAGTGGCTCGATGGCATGCCGCCCGTCTCGACCAGCACCGCCGGTCGCCAGCGGCGGTGCACCACCAGCTCGATCAGCAGCTTGGAGAGCTGGGCCACGCCGCAGGCGGCCAGGCCCCAGGCGAGCACACCGTTGTCCAGCAGCCCGCCGAGGGCATCGAAGGCGCCGATGGCCTCGCTCATCGGTCGCGACTGGTGATGTAGTCGGCCAGGGCCAGCAGGGGCGCGGCCTTGGCGCTCCAGGGTTCCAGCACCGCCTTGGCTTCACCCACCAGGGCATCGGCGCGCCGGCGGGATTCCTCCAGGCCCAGCAACTTGGGGTAGGTGGTCTTGTCGGCGGCCAGGTCCTTGCCCGCCGTCTTGCCCAGCACGTCGCTGCTGGCGGTGACATCAAGGATGTCGTCGATGATCTGGAAGGCCAGGCCGATGCCGCGGGCGTAGGTGCGCAGGGCCGCCAGCAGCTCCTCGGAGGCTCCGGCGATCAGGGCACCGGAGATCACGCAGGCGCGCAGCAGGGCGCCGGTCTTGTGGAGGTGGATGTACTCGAGGGTGTCGAGATCCACCTGGCGGGCCTCGCACTCCAGATCCACCACCTGGCCGCCCACCAGGCCGGGGGCGCCGGAGGCCAGGGACAGCTCGCCCACCACCTGCAGCAGCCGCTCGGGGGGAACCCCCGGACTGCGCAGGGCCACCATCTCGAAGGCGCGGGTCAGCAGGGCATCGCCGGCCAGGATGGCCTTGGCTTCTCCGTAGACCTTGTGGTTGGTGGGCCGGCCGCGGCGCAGGTCGTCGTTATCCATGGCGGGCAGATCGTCATGGATGAGCGACATGGTGTGGATCATCTCCATCGCCACCGCCGTGGGCATGGCCAGATCGGCGTCGCCGCCCGCCAGCTCGCAGGCCGCCAGGGTGAGGATCGGCCGCAGGCGCTTACCGCCCGCCAGCAGGGAGTAGCGCATCGCCTCCCGCAGCGACTCGGGCCGCTCGGGACCGAGGGAACTCTCCAGGGCGGCCTCCACCCGCCAGCGGGCCGCCTCCAGGTAGGCGGTGAAGTCGAAGGCCGTGCTCACCGCCGAGGTCATGGGGTCCTGAGTCTTCGCGCGGATTCTCTCAGGCCGATGGTGGCAGGTGCCGGGTGTGCGCAACAGTTTGGGATCGGTTGCGCTGCACTGGGATGCATTGGAGAGGCTCTCGGGATCGGATCCCTGAAAGCTCCCTAGGCTGATCTATCCATCCTTAGTGACTTCTCAAGGTGAGACATTCCAGGGTGCGGCTGCCGATCACCCAGGCGCCCCTGCGCCGTTGGGCCGCTTCGCCGGCATGAGGGGTCTCGGCTGGGCCTGGCCGCAGGTGGCCCTCGTTGTTGGCCTGATCCTGGCCAGCGGGGGTGTGGTCACGCTCTGGACGGCCAGTCTGCGCAGACAGGTGGGGCGCCGGACCCAGGCGTTGCAGCGGGACCGTGAGGACCTCAGCGCCATCATCCACTCCATTCCCGACCCCCTGATCGAGATCTCCGCGTCCGGGGAGATCCTGGCGATTCACAGTGCCCAACGGGGGCTGTTCCATCTGCCGGAGAACCCGGACGTCCGCCCCCATCTGGAGGATGTTCTCTCCCCTGCGGCCGCCACCACAATGCTGCAAGCGCTGGCGTTGGCGGACGCGTCCGTGGACGGCCGCTCCCCCAGGCGGCAGATCGAGATGGCCAAGCCCGGGGGCGTCAACTGGTTCGAGCTCTCGATCGCGAGAAAGGAACAGGAGAACCGGAACGATCCCCGCTACCTGATGCTCTGCCGGGACATCACCGAGCGCAAAGGCTACGAGGCGGGAATTCTGCGCCTCAACCAGCTCTACGCCACCTTGAGCGCCTGCAACAAGGTGGTGGCCAGAGTACGGGACCCTTCGGAGATGCTGGCGCAGATCTGCCGCCTGGCAGTCACCTCGGGGGAGATGCGACTGGCCTGGGTGGGGATGATCGAACCCTCCAGCCGCCGGATCAGGCCGGCGGCCTGGTTCGGCGACGACAGCGCCTATCTGGATGGATTGGAGATCAGCCTTGATCCGGAAGACCCGAAGGGGCAGGGCCCCTTCGCGAGCGCCCTGCGGGACAACCACCCCTTCTGGATCAGTGATTTCATGACGGATTCCTCGTGCGTGCCCTGGCACGAGCGGGCCCGCCCCTATGGATGGGGGGCTGCCGCTTTCCTGCCCCTGCATCGCGACGGGGTCGTGATCGGTGGTCTGGGGATCTACGCCAATGAAACCGACCGATTCGATGTCAAGAGCCAGCAGTTGCTGCTCGACTTGGTTGGTGGCATCGATGTCGCCCTCGACCGGCTCAGCCTCGAGGCCACCCGTGAGGCGCTCGAGGACGCGGTCAAGGTCAGCGAGGAGAAGTTCAGGGAGATCACCGAGTCCACCCATGAAGTGATCTGGTCATTGGATCTTGAGACGCTTCGCTACCTGTATGTGAGTCCCTCCGTGCTGCGGCTGCAGGGATTCACGGTCGAGGAGGTCATGGCCAGGCCGTTCGGTGAGGCCTTCGGTGGGGAGGCCGCCGAGCGGCTGAAAGGGCAGATCAGCCAGGATCTGGCCCAGTTCAGCGCCGGATTGCGCAGCAGTGACGTCGTCTCGATCGACGAGGCCGAACTTCTGTGCAAGGACGGCTCAAGGGTCTGGACCGAATCGGTCTCCAAGATGGTGCGCAACAAACGCACTGATCGGGTGGAGCTCCACGGGGTGACCCGTGACATCACTGAGCGCAAGTTCGCCAAGGAGCAGATCGAGCGACTGGCCTATTTCGACCCCCTCACGGGCCTGGCCAACCGCACCCTGCTGCAGGATCGTATCCGCCACGGCCTTGATCTGGCCAGGCGATCCAATCTGCCTCTGGCCCTGCTGGTCCTCGATCTCGACAATTTCAAGCAGGTCAACGACAACCTGGGCCATGCCATCGGCGACAGGGTGCTGCTGGAGATGGCGAAGCGCCTGAAGGCCAACCTGGCGGACGGCGACACCCTGGCCCACACCAGTGGAGACGAATTCGTTGTGGTGCTCCCCGATTCGGACACCACGGCCACCCTGGCGATGACGGAACGGTTGCGGAACTCCGTCGCCAAGGCTTTCAGCCTCGGCGCCGAACCCCTGTTCCTCACCGCTTCGGTGGGCATTGCCAACTTCCCCGACGATGGCATCACACCAGAGCAGCTGATGGGCAACGCCAACATGGCACTCCACCAGGCCAAGCTTGCCGGCCGCAACGGCCTCCAGTTCTTCACTCCCAGCGTTCAGGAAACGAGCATCCGCGCCCTGCGGCTCACCAACGCCCTGCACCAGGCCATCCAACGTGGAGAACTCAGAGTGGACTACCAAGCCCAGCTCGATCTCAGCAGCAACCTCATCTTCGGGGCCGAGGCCCTGATCCGCTGGACCCATCCCGATCTGGGTCCGGTACTGCCGTCCGAATTCATTCCCCTGGCCGAAATGTGCGGTCTGATCTTCCCGGTCAGCCAGTGGGTGATGTGCTGCGCCCTTCGAGATGCGCACTGCTGGACGGACATGGGATCGACGCCGTTGACCGTCTCGGTCAACATTTCTGCGGCACAGTTCGACCATGGGGATCTCATCCAGATGGTGATCGAACAGCTTCAGGCTGAAGGGTTTCCGCCCGACCGGTTGGAGTTGGAGCTCACGGAATCGGTGACGCTCACCGATCCGGAGAAGGCCCTGGCCCAGATGGAGCAGATCTACGCCCATGGCATCCGCCTGGCCATTGATGACTTCGGCACCGGCTATTCCTCCCTGAGTTATCTGAAGCGGATCCGGGCCCATCGGCTCAAGATCGACCAATCCTTCATCCGCGATCTGGTGGCCAGCGAAGACGATCGCGCCATCGTGGTGACGATCATCAATCTGGCCCGCTCGATGGGCATGCGTACGCTCGCCGAAGGGGTGGAAACCCTTGAGCAGCTGGCCCTGCTCCGCGCCCTCGGCTGCGATGAAATTCAGGGCTACCTGCTGAGCCGGCCCCTGCCCCAGATGGCCTTCCTGGAGTTCCTCAAGACCCCCGTTCCCTTCACCCTCCTGGAAGCGAACTCAGTGGAGCAGATCGCCTAGGTCATGCTCCAGCCCGTGGCGCTCGCACCAGGCCAGCACGGTGTTGACCAGCAGCATCGCCACGGTCATCGGCCCCACCCCTCCGGGCACCGGCGTGATCGCCGCCGCCAGCGGCTCGACCGTTTCGTAGTTCACATCACCGCAGAGCCGGCCCTCCAGCCGGTGGATGCCCACATCCACCACCACCGCCCCCGGTCGGACGTGCTGGGCGCCGATCAGCCGGGGGCGGCCTGCCGCCACCACCAGGATCTCGGCCTCCTGGGTCACCTCGGCCAGGTGATGGGTGCGCGAATGGGCCATGGTGACGGTGGCATCGGCGGCCTGGAGCATCAGGGCCATCGGCTTGCCCACCAGGATGCTGCGGCCGACCACCACGGCCCGGGCGCCGGCGATCGGCACGGCGGCATTCCTGAGCAGGGCCATCACGCCGGCCGGCGTGCAGCTGCGCGGCCCCCGCTCCCCCTTGAGCAGGCGCCCCAGGTTGAGGGTATGCAGCCCATCGGCGTCCTTGTCCGGGTCGATCGCCGCCAGCAGCGGCCCCTCATCGAGGCCCGGCGGCAGGGGCAGCTGCAGCAGGATGCCGTCGACCGTCGGGTCGGCATTGAGGCGCCCGATCAGGGCCAGCACCTCCTCGGCCGGGGTGTCCGCCGCCAGATGGCCCCCATGGCTGCGGATGCCGACACGGCGACAGGCCTTCTCCTTGTTGGCCACGTAGACGCCGCTGGCGGGGTCATCCCCCACCCGCAGCACCGCCAGACCGGGGGGCCGTCCCGCCATCGCCAGCCCATCGGTGATCACGGCGTTCAGCCGTTCTTCGATCGCCGCCGCCAGTCGCCTGCCATCGAGAAGGGTGGCCATGGGGGGGAAGCGTTGCCGGACCCCAGCATGCACCGACACCCTGCGAAAAGGGTGCCGCATCCGTTGGCTAGCCTGGACCGATGAGATTCGGGCTGCGGCGGATCAGGGGACTGTGGCGCCACTTGCTGCGGCTCGAGCGTCCCCGCCAGGCCCTGGTGGCCTGGCGCCCCGGGGGCGGTCTGCTCGTGCTGCTGCTCTGCCTGCTGGTGGCCCTGCTCTCCAGCTGGCCCTGGCTGGTGGAGCCCAACCTGCGTCCCGGCATGCCGGCACCCTTCACGGCCCGCGCCCCCACCGACGCGACGGTGATCGACAGCACCGACCTCGAGCAGCGCCGCAGCCAGATGCTGCCCCGCAGCCAGATTCAGGTGGTCGACCCCCAGGCCAGTGAAGCCCTGGTGCAGCAGCTGGAGCTGCGGCTGCAGCGGGTGCGCCAGACGGTTGCCGACGACCAGCCCCGGCCCGATTCCCTCAATCTCACCGAAGAAGAACGCCGCTGGCTGACGGGGCTGACTCCCCCGGAGCTGATGCGCTGGAAGGTGTCCCTGCGACGGGCCCAGCAGCGGATGCTCAGCCAGGGCGTCGTCGCCAGCCTGTCCGAGGGCCAGCTGCTCACAGCCGCGGAGCTCCAGCTGCAGGACCTCTCGCCCCCCGCCCGCAGCCTGGGCAGCCGCCTGCTGGCCGCCAGCCTGCAGGGCCGCACCAACCTCCGCAGCGACAGCTTTCTCAGCCAGCGCCGCATCGAGGACCTGCTCACCCGCCAGGGGCTGCCCACGATCCGGGTGCGCAAGAACGACCTGATCACCCGGCAGGGGGAACCGATCAGCCCCCAGGCCTTTGATGTGCTGGAGCACTTCGATCTGGTCAACCATCGGCCCCGGCCCGTGGCCTGGCTGGGCCGTTTCAGTGAGGCCCTCGCCGCCTGCGGGGTGATGCTGCTGGTGATGCGCCGCTGGCGCGCCAGCCTCGAGCCGCGCCAGGCCCTGCTGACCCTGGCGATGCTGGTGCTGGTGCAGGGGTGCAAACTCTGGCTCGGCAGCCAGGTCAGCCCCCTGGCCCTGCTGGTTCCCCCCACCCTGCTGCTCTCCCAGGGGCTGGGCACGGCCGCCGGCCTGGCCTGGCTGGCCGTGGCCGCCATGCTCTGGCCGGTCCCCGTCGAGGGCCTGCTGGTGCCCCAGCTGGGGGTGGCAGCGGTGGTGGCCGCCGTTGCGGCGGTGCTGGCGGGGCGGCAGCGCAACCGGGCCCAGCTGCTGCAGCTGGCCCTGCTCCTCCCCGTTGGCGCCGTGCTGCTGCAGTGGCTGCTGATCCACCTGTTCCATCTGCACAGCCTCGAGACCTCCGCGGGGCCGTTCAGCGGCACGGACCTGCTCCAGGAGGCCCTGCTGGTGGCGGGACTGCTGATGGCGGGACTGCTCCTGGCACCGCTGGTGGAAAGCTTCTTCGGCCTGCTCACCCGGGCCCGGCTGATGGAGCTGGCCGACCTGGAGCGGCCGCTGCTGCGCCGCCTTTCGATGGAGGCCCCGGGCACCTTCGAGCACACCCTGATGATCTGTGGCCTCGCCGAGGAGGGGGCCCGCGCCATCCAGGCCGACGTGGACCTGATCCGCACCGGCGCCCTGTATCACGATGTCGGCAAGCTGCACGGCCCCCAGTGGTTCATCGAGAACCAGGAGCAGGGGGCCAATCCCCACGACGAACTGGACGATCCCTTCGCCAGTGCCGCCATCCTCCAGGCCCATGTCGACGAAGGGCTGAAGCTGGCCCGCCGCTACCGGCTGCCCCGCCCCCTGGCCGATTTCATCCCGGAGCACCAGGGTCGGCTGAAGATGGGCTACTTCCTCCACCAGGCCAAGGAACGGGACCCTTCCGTGCGGGAGGAGCAGTTCCGCTACCGCGGTCCGGCGCCCCGCAGCCGCGAGACGGCGATCCTGATGCTGGCCGACGGCTGCGAGGCCGCCCTGCGCTCCCTGCCCCCGGGCACCACCGAGGCCGAGGCCCGGGCCATGGTCCGGCGGCTGGTGGAGGCCCGCCAGAACGACGGCCAGCTCGACGGCAGCGGCATCTCCCGGGCGGAGCTGGAGCTGGTGATCCGCGCCTTCGTGCGGGTCTGGAAGCGCATGCGCCACCGGCGCATTCCCTATCCCATCCCCCCCCGCAAGGCCTTCAGCGCCTGAGCCGGAACCGCCCCAGCCAGCTGCCCACCACCAGCCCCAGTGTCACCGCCGCCAGGCCCCCCAGGAGGCTGACCAGCACCACGGCGAGCGCCTCATCGGGGCGACCCCGCCGCAGCGCCAGGCTGATCTCCAGCATCCAGCTGCTGAAGGTGGTGAGCGAGCCGCAGAAGCCGATGGCGCCAAGCAGCAGCAGCCGGGGCCGGGGGGGGCGCTGGGCGGCGATCACACCGATCAGGAAGGTGCCGACCAGGTTGGCCACCAGGTCCGCTTCGATCAGTCCGGTGGGCACCCCCTCCAGGCCCTTGCCGACGTCCTCCAGGCGCCAGCGCAGCAGGGCGCCGGGCACCGCACCTGCGGCCACCAGCAGCAGGTCCCGGGCTTCCCGGCGCAGGCTGGCGGGGCTGTCGGAAGGGGGTGGTGCCATGGTTCCTCCCTAGCTGCCGCCGATGGCCAGCCCGGCAGCCACGGCCAGCAGGCCCCCCAGCACCGAGCCGCCGCAGAGCAGGACAGCCTCGCGGCGCTGGCGTTGGTGCAGGGTCGCGTGCAGCTCGGCGATCCAGGTGGAGAAGGTGCTGAAGCTGCCCAGGAAGCCCGTGCCCAGCAGCAGCAGGGTGCGACCGGCGGCACCGCCGCAGCTGGCCTCCAGGCTCACCAGCAGGCCGATGGCGAAGCAGGCGATCAGATTCACCCCGAAGGTGCCCCAGTGCTTGCGGGGCAGCATCGGTTCGAAGTGGTTGACCACCCGGAAGCGCAGCCAGGCCCCCGGCACCGCGCCGATGGCGACGAACAGGGCGTCGTTGTCCATGGGGCCGGCCACCTCAGCGCCTCCCCTCCAGCAGGGCCCGCAGCTTGCGTTCCAGCACCACCGAGGCCGGGATCAGCGTGATCAGGTTGGCGGCGATCACCGGACCGTCGGCCCGCAGCAGGCCGTAGACGGCCCAGGCCAGCACCCCCAGCGTGAACAGGCCGTACATGCGCAGCGAGATGGCGCTGGTGTCGCCGCTGCGCACGGTCTTCAGCGCCTGGGGGAACAGGCTCAGGGTGGTGAGGGAGGCGGCGCCGTACCCGAGGGCACTCACCGTGAACGACTCCATTGGCGCTGGCCGCTGTGGTGGTCAGCATGACGACATTCCGCCCATCCGGCCATGGCCCTGAGCTTCCGCGAACTGCAGCAGGGGCTGCAGGCCCCGTGGGGCCGGGAGCATGGCGACGCCGGCGGCGGTGCGGGCGCGGATTTCGATCTGCTGATCCTGCCTTCGCTCACCATGGATCCCTCCCAGCTGGCCCTGGTGACGGGGGCCCACCACTACGAGGAGCGCCAGCTGTTCTCCCTGATGCGGCTGCGCAATCCGGGCGTGCAGGTGGTCTACGTGACCAGCAAGCTGCTGCCCGAGCTGGTGGTGGACGCGGTGCTGGAGCTGATGCCGGGGGTGCCCACCTCCCATGCCCGCCGCCGGCTGCACCTGTTCGACACCGACGACGGCTCTGCCCGACCCCTGACCCAGAAGCTCCTGGAGCGGCCGGCCCTGCTCGGCCGGATCCGGGAGCGGCTGCGGCCGGGCCGGAGCTTCATCATCTGCTATGTGGTGACCGAGCTGGAGAAGACCCTCTCTGAGCGCCTGCAGGTGCCCCTGCTGGGCACGGACCCGGCCCTGGGTTACTGGGGCACCAAGGCGGGCAGCCGGGAGCTGTTCGCCCGCTGCGGCGTGCCCCACCCCCCCGGCACCGGGCTGGCCCACGGCCTCGACGACCTGGCGGAGGCGGTGGCCGACCTGTGGGAAAGCGACCCCGGGCTGGGGGGCTGTGTGATCAAGCTGAACGAGGGCTTCAGCGGCGAGGGCAATGCCCGCCTGGACTTCACCCCCCTGGGGCTGGCCGGGCTGGCCAGGAGCGAGCGGGTCGGGCGGATCCGGCGGGCCCTCGAGGCCCTGCCGATGCCGGCGGCCGGCTGGACGGAGCTGCTGGCCAGCCAGGGGGCCCTGGCCGAGGCCTGGCTGGAGGGCGGTGACGCCCTTCGCTCCCCGAGCGTGCAGGGCACGATCCACCCGGGCGGGATGGTGGAGGTGCTCTCCACCCACGAGCAGATCCTCGGTGGTGGCGGCGGCCAGACCTACCTGGGCTGCTGCTTCCCCGCCGCCGAGCCCTACCGGGTGGCGCTGATGGAGCACGGCCTGGCCGTGGGCCGGGCCCTCGCCGCCGAAGGGGCTCTGGAGCGCTTCGGGGTCGACTTCATCGCCCGCCGCTTCGGCGAACGCTGGGATCTGCAGGCCATCGAGGTCAACCTGCGCCAGGGCGGCACCACCCATCCGTTCATGGCCCTGCGGGCGATCACCGCCGGCAGCCTCGATCCCGCCACCGGTTGCTTCCTCTCCCCCACCGGGCAGCCGCTGCACTACCGGGCCACCGACAACCTCAGCGATCTCCGCCTGCGGGGGCTGATGCCCCT
Organism: Cyanobium sp. Lug-B; assembly: GCF_024345635.1. NCBI lineage: Bacteria > Bacillati > Cyanobacteriota > Cyanophyceae > Synechococcales > Prochlorococcaceae > Cyanobium > Cyanobium sp. Lug-B. The sequence goes on along the minus strand of NZ_JAGQBM010000005.1, from coordinate 59,820 downwards.
CGACCTGATCGACATCGTCGCCGAGGCCGGCCTCCACTACGACCCCGCCCGGCTGCAGGGCAGCGTCTTTCACCTGCTGGGCTGCCTCTCGGAGTTCGGCAAGCTGGGCATGACCTGCATCGGCCGCGATCCGGAGCAGGCCTCCGCCGTCTACCGCTCCACCGTGGCGGAGCTGCTGGCGGGGGCCTGCGCCCGCCGCGGGGCGGGGCTGCCGGAGGCCGGCGGCTGACGCTCCGGGCCACTCAGGGCAGGATGGGTCAGCACAGGGGGCGCATGGTCTCGATCACCGACCGCGAAGACGACCGTTCCCGGCGTTCTCCCCCGCCCCCGGTCCCCGGTCCGCCGCCACCGGCCGCCGGCCTGCCGCCCTGGACCAGCTGGCTGCAGATCGGCCTGAGCTCCATGCTCGCCGTGCTGTTCCTGGTGATCCTGGCGAAAACGCGCGAACAGAGCCAGCTGCTGATGAAGCTGGAGCAGCGCCTCCAGGGACTGGAGAACAGCCGCGCCCTGGATCGCACCTCCGTGCTGGAGGAGCAGCAGCGGGCGATGGTGGGCCGCCTCCAGACCCTGGAGGCCGGGGCCCAGCGGCTGGAGGCCCTCGAACAGCAGCAGGACCAGTGGCGCTCCGCCCTGGCCGACCTGCAGGGTCGGGCGGTGCGGCGCCCCCAAAGGGATCCGGACCCCTTCCCCGCCACGCCGGTGCCTTCGGCGGGGCCCGGCGGCCGTCCCGCCCAGGCCCCGGCCGAACGCGGCGACGGCGGCGTGTTGCGTCCGCCGCCTGTGGGCAGCCCCTGAGCGCCCTTCGGGCCCCTCAGCCCTTGACGGCGTCGCCGCTGGCGCTGGGCAGGATGTAGCGCTGCAGCAGCACGAACAGCAGCAGCACCGGCAGGATCGAGACCACCGATCCGGCCGCCACCAGACGCCAGTCGAGGGAGAAGCTGCTGGCCAGCTGCTGCAGACCCAGGGGCAGGGTGTAGAGGGTGGGGTCGTCGAGAATGATCAGCGGCCAGAGGAAATCACTCCAGGTGCCGATGAACACGAACATCGCCAGGGTGATCAGGTCGGCCCGGGCCGCCGGCAGCATCACGTTCCACCACTCGCCGATGGGGGTGCAGCCATCGATCCGGGCCGCCTCCTCCAGCTCCACCGGCACCGCCAGGAAGCTCTGGCGCAGCAGGAAGATGCCGAAGGCCGTGGCCGCCTGGGGCACGATCAGGGCCCAGAGGGTGTTGCGCAGCCCGATCTGCACCATCAGCAGATAAAGGGGGATCATCACCACCTGGAAGGGGATCAGGATCGTGGCCACCACCAGGGCCAGCACCAGCCCGCGGCCGCGGAAACGCATCCGCGCCAGGGGGTAGGCCGCCAGGGAGCAGAACAGCAGGTTGGCCAGCACCGCCAGGGCGCTGACGATCGTGCTGTTGAGCAGGTAGGTGCCCATCGGGTTGGCGGCGAACAGGCGCCCGTAGGCCTCCAGGCTCGGCTGGCTGGGCAGCAGGGCCGGAGGGCTGGTGAAGATGTCCTCGGCCGGCCCCTTCAGGGAGGTGCTGACCAGCCAGAGCAGGGGCAGCAGCAGCAGCACGGCCACCAGCAGCAGCAGGGCGAGCTGCAGCCCGGTGGCCAGCGGGGAGCGGTTGGGGGCGTTCACAGACGCGGCAGTTCCGCCACCGGAAGGGGGGTCTTCTGGGGGTGGAGCGGGGCGCGCTGGCCGCCGGAGACCAGCCGGTTGAGGGCGTTCACGAAGGCCTGGGCCGCCGCCACGACGATGTCGGTGTCGGCCGCATGGCCCGAATAGAGCACCCCCTGGTGGCGCAGGCGGATGGTCACCTCGCCCATGGCGTCGATGCCTTCGGTGACGGACTTGATGCTGAACTCCACCAGCTCGTTCGGCACCTGGGCCAGGTGGTTGAGGGCCTGGCAGACCGCATCCACCGGGCCGGTGCCGATCGCCGCCTCGGTGAGGTCGATGCCGTCCCCGTCTCGCAGGGTGACGGTGGCGGTGGGCTGGAGGTTGGTGCCGCAGCTCACCTGCACCGACTGCAGGGCGTAGCGGGGCTGGTCCTGCTGCTGCACCTGCTCGCTGACGATCGCCTCCAGATCCCGGTCGGTGATCTCCCGCTTGCGGTCGGCCAGCTCCTTGAAGCGGGCGAAGGCGTCGTCGAGGTCGTTGCGCTCCAGGGTGTAGCCAAGCTCCTCGAGCCGGGCCCGGAAGGCGCTGCGGCCGGAGAGCTTGCCGAGGGAGAGCCGGTTGTCGGCCAGGCCGACGGTGCGGGCGTCGATGATCTCGTAGGTGAGGCGGTTCTTGAGCACCCCGTCCTGGTGGATGCCGGATTCATGGGCGAAGGCGTTGGCGCCCACGATCGCCTTGTTGGGCTGCACCGCCATGCCGGTGAGGTTGGAGACCAGCCGGGAGGTCTTGGTGATCTCCTCGGTGCGCACGTTGGTGAGGGGGTCGCGCTGCTCGGCCGGCCGGCCCAGGAAGGGGTTGAAGTAGCTGCGGCGCACGTGCAGGGCCATCACCAGCTCCTCGAGGGAAGCGTTGCCGGCCCGTTCACCGATGCCGTTGATGGTGCACTCCAGCTGGCGGGCGCCGTTCTTGACCGCTTCGAGGAAGTTGGCGACGGCCAGGCCGAGATCGTTGTGCCCATGCACCGAGATCACCGCCCGGTCGATGTTGGGCACCGAACGGTTGATGCCGGCGATGATCGCGCCGAATTCCGCCGGGGTGGTGTAGCCCACCGTGTCGGGAATGTTGATCGTGGTGGCGCCGGCGTTGATCGCCGCCTCGATCACCTGATGCATGAACTCCGGGTCGCTGCGGCCGGCGTCCTCGCAGGAGAACTCCACGTCATCGACGAGGGAGCGGGCATAGGCCACCATCTCGGCGGTGATGGCGAGCACCTCGGCGCGGGTCTTGCGGAGCTTGTGCTCGAGGTGGATGTCGCTGGTGGCGATGAAGGTGTGGATGCGCCGGCGGGCGGCGGGGGCCACGGCCTCGGCGCAGGCCTTGATGTCGCCGCTGGCGGCCCGGGCCAGACCGCAGATCACGGGCCCGTCCGGGGTGCCGACGCTGGCGGCGATGCGCTGGACGGCGTGGAAATCGCCGCTGCTGGCGAAGGGAAATCCGGCCTCGATGATGTCGACCCCCAGGCGGGCCAGCTGCTGGGCGATCGCGAGCTTCTCCTCCAGGTTGAGGCTGGCGCCGGGGGACTGCTCCCCGTCGCGGAGGGTGGTATCGAAGATCAATACCCGGCCGGGATCGCGGGCCATGGGGTTAGGCGGAACAGCTATGAGTTAGATCCACTCTAGGGGCCGGCCGTCCTGGCTCCGGGAGCGGAACCGTCAGGGAACGGAACGTAGAGTGGCGCCACAGAGGGTTACCCCATGGCCGCAGGCGATCTGGCCCTGGTGTTGCATGCCCACCTCCCCTACGTGCGCTCCGGTGAGCCCGGTTCGCTGGAGGAAGACTGGTACTTCCAGGCCCTCCAGGAATGCTATCTGCCCCTGCTGGAGGTGCTGGAGCAGGCGGCCGCCGATCCCCAGCAGCGGCCCCGGCTCACCCTCGGCCTCTCTCCCACCCTGCTGTCGCTGCTGAGCGACCGGGCCCTCAACGGCCGCTTCCCGGCCTGGCTGGCCCTGCGCCGCACCCTGCTTGACGGAGCCGTTCCCGAGCTGGAGGTCCCGGCCCGCGAGCTGCAGCACACCCTCACGGCCATCGAGGCCCAGTGGCGGGAGATGGGGGGGGATCTCCTGCCCCGCTTCCGGCGGCTGCAGGAGCTGGGGGTCCTCGATCTGATCACCTGCGGCGCCACCCACGGTTATCTGCCCCTGCTGCGGGATTCGCCGGAGGCGGTACGGGCCCAGCTGCTCACCGCCGTGCGGGAGCACCAGCGGCTGCTGGGTGTGCGGCCCCTGGGCATCTGGCTGCCGGAGTGCGCCTACTACGAGGACCTCGACCGGCTCCTGGCCGAGTGCGGCCTGCGCTATTCCCTGCTCGACGGCCACGGCCTGCTCCATGGCCTGCCCCGTCCGCGCTACGGGGTCTACGCCCCGATCTGCTCCCCGGCGGGGGTGGCCTTCTTCGCCCGTGACAGCGAATCCACCCTGCCGGTGTGGAGCGCCAGCCAGGGCTACCCGGGTGACGGGGCCTACCGGGAGTTCCACCGGGATCTGGGCTGGGACCTGCCGGAAGTGGATCTGGAGACCCAGGGGATCCACGACCGCCGCCCCCTCGGACTCAAGCTGCACCGCGTCACCGCCCAGGGCTGCCCCCTTGAGCTCAAGCAGCCCTACGACCCGGCGCGGGCGGCCGAGCGGGTGACGGAGCACGCCGAAGCCTTCCTGCGGGGCCGCGCCGCCCAGATGGAGCAGCTGGCGGCGACGATCGTGCCGCCGCCGTTGCTGGTGGCCCCCTTCGATGCGGAGCTGTTTGGCCACTGGTGGTTCGAGGGCCCCCGGTTCCTGGCCGAGCTGTTCCGCCAGGGTCCGGCCCTGGACGTGCGCTTCACCCACCTGCGCGATGTGCTCAGCGAGGGGCGGTCCCTGCAGGTCTGCCGGCCGGCCCCCTCCAGCTGGGGCCAGGGGGGCTACCACGACTACTGGCTGAACGACACCAACGCCTGGGTGGTGGCGGAGTGGCAGCGCGCCTCCCGCGCCATGGTGCAGCGGGTGAACCGGGGCGTGGGCAGCACCGCCCAGCGGGCCCTGCTCACCCAGGCGGGCCGCGAACTGCTGCTGGCCCAGAGCTCCGACTGGAGCTTCATCCTGCGGGCCGGCACCACCACCGGCCTGGCGCGGGAGCGGATCCGCCGCCACCTCGACCGCTTCTGGCGGCTGATCGATGCCCTCGAGCACGGCACCGACCTGCCCCGGGAGTGGCTGGTGGGGGTGGAGCGGGAGGACGGGCTGTTCCCGGAACTCAACGCCGCCGACTGGGCGAGCCGGGGCTAGGGGCCGTCAGAGGATCTGATCCAGGAAGCGGCGGGTGCGCTCGTGGCTGGGGTTGGTGAAGAACACCTCCGGTGCGGCCTCCTCCACCACCTCGCCATCGGCCATCAGCACCACCCGGTGGGCCACGTGGCGGGCGAACTTCACCTCGTGGGTCACCACCACCATGGTGATGTCGTCGGCGGCGAGATCCTGCATCACCTCCAGCACCTCCCGCACCATCTCCGGGTCGAGGGCGCTGGTGGGTTCATCGAACAGGAGGATGCGGGGTTCCATGCACAGGGCCCGGGCGATCGCCACCCGCTGCTGCTGGCCCCCCGAGAGCTGGCCGGGGTACTTGCCGGCCTGTTCGGCGATGCCCACCCGTTCCAGCAGGGCCCGGGCCTGCTTCTCCACCTCCGCCTTCGGGCGCTTGCGCACCAGCACCGGCGCCAACGTCAGGTTGTCGAGCACCGAAAGGTGCGGGAACAGGTTGAACTGCTGGAACACCATGCCCACCTCGCGGCGGATGGCGTCGATGTTGCGCAGGTCATTGGAGAGCACGATGCCGTCGACGGTGATGCTGCCCTTCTGGAAGTCCTCCAGGGCGTTGAAGGTGCGGATGAAGGTGCTCTTGCCCGAACCCGAGGGGCCCATGATCACCACCACCTCGCCGCGCCGCACCGTCAGGCTGGCGCCGCGCAGGGCCTGGAATCCGTTGGGGTACCACTTCTCGACGGCCCGCGCCTCGATCATCAGTTCGCTGCTGGGTTGGCTCATGGGGCGGGAGGCGGGTTCGGAGCGGAGAAGAAGGGAAAAGGGAACGCAGCTCAGGTGGCGCTGGGTACGGCGTGGGGATCGAGGCGGCGCTCCAGGGCCCGGCTGCCCAAACCGAGGGCGGCACAGCAGCCCCAGAACAGCACCGCCAGGGTGAGGTACACCTCACCGTTTCTCCCCAGGAAAGCGGGGTTGGCCATCACGGTGCGGGCCGTGCCGAGCAGTTCCAGCAATCCGATCAGCGACAGCAGGGTGGTGTCCTGCAGCAGCGAGATGAACTGGCCCACCATGGCCGGCAGGGCCACCCGCAGGGCCTGGGGCAGCACCACATGCTGCAGGGCCTTGGGATAGGAAAGGCCGAGGGAACGGGCGGCCTCCAGCTGGCCCCGCGGCACCGCCGCCAGGCCGGAGCGCACCGCCTCCGCCAGGTAGGCGGCGGCGAAGAAGGTGAGCACCCAGGCCGCCCGCCAGACCCGCTCTGGGGCCAGCCCGCCGGGCAGCAGGAAGCCGAGGATGTTCTGGCCGAGGAACAGCAGGGTGATCAGCGGCGCGCCGCGGATGAACTCGATGTAGACCACCGAACCCCAGCGCAGCAGGGGCAGCTCGCTGCGGCGCCCCAGGGCCAGCAGCACCCCGATCGGGAAGCACAGCAGGATGGCGAAGCTCGAGGCCAGCAGGGTGAGCAGCAGGCCCCCCCATTCCGACGGGGACACGGTGACCAGCCCCAGCCCGCCGCTGATCAGCACCATGCCCCCCAGGTAGAGCAGGGGCCACACCAGGGCGGCCAGCCGCCGGCCGGTGGGCGACAGGCGGGTCCCGAAGCGACCGGCGAGCCAGCGGCAGAGGCCCAGCAGCAGGAGGAGCCCCCACCAGCGGGCCTGGATGGCCAGGGTCAGGCCGAGGGCCGAGGGCACGGCTATGGCGATCAGGGCGAGCAGCCCCAGGGCCAGCCGGTCGTTGCTCGGCCACAGCACCCCGGTGCGGTCCGGGCGGGGGTGGGCGCGCAGCAGGCCCCAGGTGGCGCCGCTGGCCGCCACCAGCAGGGCGGTGAGCAGCCAGAGGCGCCACTGCTGCTCGATCGGGTAGCGGCCCACGGCGAACAGGGTGCTGTTCACCCTCACCACCGCCCACTGGGCCTGGGTGAGGGCCCAGCGCAGGAAGCCGAAGGCCCCCAGGCTGAGCAGGGTGATCAGGGCCACGCTCACCGCCGCGTCGGCGGGGGTGGCGAACAGTTCGGAGCGCAGGCGGCGCAGCAGGGCGTTCATCTCAGCGCTCCCGGATCTGGACCAGGTGGTTGAGACCGTTCATCAGGGCCGAGATCAGCAGATCGAGGGTGAGGTAGGCCGCCAGCAGCACCAGGATCACCTCCACCGCCCGTCCGGTCTGGTTGAGGGTGGTTTCGGCGACGGAATAGAGGTCGGTGTAGCCCACGGCCACGGCCAGGGAGGAGTTCTTGGCCAGGGAGATGTACTGGGTGTTGAGGCCCGGCACGATCACCCGCAGGGACTGGGGCAGGACGATGCGGCGCAGGGTGGCGAACCAGCTCAGCCCCAGGGAGGAGGCCGCCTCCCACTGACCCTTCGGTACGGCGGCGATGCCGCCCCGCACCACCTCGGCGATGAAGGCGCCGGAGTACACGATCAGGCCGGTGATCAGGGCGCCGAACTCGACGCTGAGCCGCACCGGGGCCTGCCAGACCCCGTTGACCAGCATCGGTCCCATCCAGCGCAGCCCGTCGCCGAACCCGGCGATGTAGAGGCCCGATTTGGCCAGCACCACCCCGGGCAGCTGGATCGCCGCCACCCCGTTGGGCAGGGTGAGGAACACCACGAAGTACCAGAACACCAGCTGCAGCAGCAGGGGGATGTTGCGCACCACCTCCACGTAGACCCGCGCCAGCCGCCGCAGCAGGCCGTTGTGGCTGAAGGAGGCCATCCCCACCAGGGTGCCCAGCAGGGTGGCCCCCACCAGACCCACCACCACCGCACGGATCGTGTTGACCAGACCGGCGGCCAGGGCGCGCCAGTAGGGCAGCTGGGCGTTGAACGGAAGCACCGATTCCGAGATGTCGAAGCCGGCGGGCTGCTGCAGCCAGCGCCAGCTCAGCAGCAGGCCGGCGGCGGTGAGGTTGCGCACCAGATTGCCCAGCAGGAAGGCGATCAGCAGCAGCACCAGCAGACCCACCACGGCCTGCACCACCCAGGGCACGATGCGGCGGTCGCGCCACCAGGGTGGCGAAGGCGGTGCGGGTGGGGCAGGGGCCGGGTCGGCGGGGGGCACCGGCGCCATCAACGGAAGGGCGGCGAGTAGATCAGGCCGCCGTCCTTCCACTGGCGGTTGAGGCCCCGGTCGAGCTTGAGGGCGGAGGCGGGCCCGACATTGCGATCGAAGATCTCGCCGTAGTTGCCGACGGCCTTCACGGCTTTGACCACGAAGTCGGGCGGCAGGCCCAGCTGCTTGCCGAAGTCACCCTCCACCCCCAGGAAGCGGCGCAGGTCGGCCTGGTTGGTGTTGGCCTTGGCCTCGGCCAGCTTGGCGTCGATGTTCGCCTGGGTGATGCCGCTCTCCTCGGCCTGCATCAGCCCGTAGACGATCCAGCGCACCGCATCGGCCCAGGCGGGATCGCCGTTGGTGGTGGCGGGGGTGAGGGGCTCCTTGCTCATCACCACCGGCAGCAGAGTGTGGGCGTCCGGTTTGGGGAAGCTGGTGCGCTTGCCCGCCAGCTGGGAGCGGTCGCTGGTGACGGCCACGCAGCGGTCGCCGAGGTAGGCGGCGAAGGTCTGGTCGCTGGTCTGGAACTTCAGTGGCGTGTAGGGGATGTTCTGCTCCCGCATCCGGTCGGCCAGGTTCAGCTCGGTGGTGGTGCCGCTCTCGACGCAGATCGGCTTGCCGGCCAGGCCCTTGAGGTCCTTGATGCCGCTGGCCACGGGCACCAGCACCCCCTGGCCGTCATAGAAGGTGGTGGGGGCGAAGCTGAGGCCGTTGCCGCCGGCCGCATCGCGGCTCAGGGTCATGGTGGTGTTGCGGGAGAGCAGGTCGACCTCGCCGCTGGCCAGGGCAGCGAATCGCTCGCTGGAGTTCAGGTCGCGGTATTCCACCTTGCCTGGATCCCCCAGCACCGCGGCGGCCACCGCCTTGCAGATATCCACATCAAGGCCCAGGTACTTGCCGTCGGGACCCACGAAGCTGAAGCCGGGCAGCTTGCCCTCCACCCCGCAGATCAGCTTGCCCCGCCCCGTGATCGTGGAGAGCTTCTGGCTCTGCACGCCGCCACCATCGCCGGCGCAACCGGCCAGCAGGCCGGCGGCACAGAGGGAAACCACCAGGGAGCGGGTCCGGGTCCGGAACATGCCTGCGTCTTAAAGGTGGCCGCATTGTTGCAGGTGCGGGCCGGTGCAGGTAGGCCCTGTGGAACCTCCTCAGCGGAAGGGGGGCGCGATGTGCAGACCGCCGGCGCTCCAGAGCCGGTTGAGGCCCCGCTCCAGGCCCAGGGGGGTGGCGCGGCCCAGGTGGCGCTCGAACAGCTCGCCGTAGTTCCCTACCGCCTTCACCACCCGCACCGTGAAGTCGGCGGGCAGGCCCAGCTGGCGGCCGAAATCCCCCTCCACCCCCAGAAAGCGGCGCGCCTCGGCCTGGCTGGGGTCGCGCCGGGCCGCGGCGAGGCGGGCCTCGACGTTGGCCTGGGTGAGGCCGCTCTCCTCCGCCTGGACCAGGGTGTGGGTGATCCAGCGCACGGCATCGGCCCAGGCCGGATCGGCCTGGATCGTCACCTTGGCGCTGGGCTCCTTGCTGAGCCGCTCGGGGAGCAGCACGTGGGCCGCTGGCTCCTTGAAGCCGCTGCGCTTGGCCGCCAGCAGGGAGCTGTCGCTGGTGATGGCGGCGCAGCGACCCTGCTCGTAGGCCGGGTAGGCCTGCTCACCCGACTGGAAGCGCAGCGGCTGGTAGGCGACCCCCAGCTCCCGCATGCGATCGGCCAGGTTGAGCTCGGTGTTGGTGCCGCTCTCGACGCAGATCGGCTTGCCGGCCAGCTGTCGCAGGCTGCGGACGCCGCTGGCCGCCGGCACCATCACCCCCTGGCCGTCGTAGAAGAACACCGGGCCGAAGCTGAGGGCATTGCCCCCCGGGGCGTCCCGGCTGAGGGTGTGGGTGGAGCTGATCGAGAGCAGGTCGACTTCGCCGCTGTTCAGGGCCACGAAGCGCTCCCCCGCCGTCACCGGCCGGAACTCCACCTTGGTGGGATCCCCGAGCACGGCGGCGGCCACGGCCCGGCAGAAATCGGCGTCGATGCCCACGAAGGCGCCGCCGGAGCCCACCGTGCTGAACCCGGGCACCGCTCCATCAACGGCGCAGACCAGCCGTCCCCGCTCGCGGATCCTGGCCATGGTGGGGCTGCCGGGGGCGTCGTTGCCGGCGGCGCAGCCCACCAGGCCGGCGACCAGGCCGCCAAGGGCCCCGAGCCGCAGGGCCAGCGGGCCGATGGACCGCCTTCGGGCTCCGGGCGCTACGCCGTTCATCCGGGCAGGATCACCCGGTCGATGACGTGCACGATGCCGTTGTCGCAGATGATGTCGGCGGACACCACGGTGGCGTTCTTGACCTCGAAGGGGTCCGCCCGGCGGATCGCCACCGGCGCCCCCTCCAGGCTCTCCCATTCCGGCTGCGTCACCAGCTGCTCCCGCCGGTAGGCCCCGGAGAGCACATGGAATTTGAGGATTCGGGCCAGCTGGGGGACGTTGTCCACCAGGGTCTGGACCGTGCCGGGGGGCAGGGCGGCGAAGGCGTCGTCGACGGGGGCGAAGACCGTGAAGGGGCCGGGGCTCTCCAGGGCGCCGGTGAGCCCGGCCACCTCGACGGCGGTGAGCAGGGTGGCGAAGCAGCCGGCCCCCTTGGCGGTTTCGATGATGTTGGCCATGGGTCTCCTAGCGGTAGTCCTGGGTCTGGATCTGGGGCAGGCGCGCCTCGGGCCGCAGGAAGCGGTCCATCTGGGCCTCGAAGAACTTCCGGTTGGCCATCAGATGCACGGGGTCGGTGTCATCGAGGGGATAGAGCAGGGCACAGCGCAGGGCCTGGATCACCGCCGAGGTGACGTTGTACATGGAGCGCTGGAAGGTGATCCCCAGCTGGATGAGCTTGTCCTCATCCCCACGCTTGTGCTGTTTGTAGAGCTCCTCCAGATAGGGGGGCAGGAAGTGGAGCATGTCCTGCATCAGCAGGGTGGGCGGAATGCCGGCCGAGCCCACGGGAAACACGTCGGCATAGAGGATGCCGTAGTGGAAATCGGCCTGATCGGCAGGCACCTGATAGGCCTGGGCGTTGTAGCTCTTGGTGCCGCGAAATGGCGCCGTGCGATAGAAGACCGCCTCCACGTAGGGGAGAGCCGCTTCATAGAGCCAGGTGAAGCCTTCGCTCTTGGGGATGATCTCGAAACACTCGCCCTTGATGAACACGTGGTGATAGATGGGCCGGCCCGCTACGGCGAAGATGCCGTTGACCAGGAAGTTCATGGCGTCGGGAACACCCTTGAAACCACCCTCGTCGTAGATGTCGCTCATCTCGAAGAACACCGGCGCCATCACCTCCCAGAACAGGCCGAGGTTGGCGTAGTAGCTCATCTTCTTCACCTGCTCCATGAACATCTCAGGGAACAGGCGATAGAGGCCGAGCATCAGCGGATTACCGCGGAAGTAGGCCTTGATGGCGCGATCGGCGTTGACCCGGTAAGCGTCACTGGCGAGATAGTCGTAGAAGCGGCCGCCCATGCCCTGGTGCCAGAGCATGGCCTCCATGCACGCCTCGGCGAACTCCATGTTGATCCGGTCGTGCCAGAGATGATGGAGCAGCTTCGACATCTTGCCGGTTTCGCCCTTCTCCATGAACGCCAGCAGTTCAGGATGGGCCTTTTCACCACCACGCCAGATCCGCAGCTTCGACTGGTCGCCGGCGTAGGAATTGGGGAGATCGAGGTACTCCTGGCTGGGAAAGTACTTGAAGGCCGGCAGGGGATCGAGGAACACCTGCTCGGCGATGTAGAGCAGGTCGCGCCAGTAGAAGTCCATCGGCACGGCATAGGCCTTGTAGATGCCGATGATCTGCATCAGGTTCTCCGGCGTGTCCGGCAGCATCGAGCCGCCGGCCTCCAGCCGGTGGATCACATCGGCATAGCGATGGGTGGAGGGCGGGATCAGGGGGGCGGTGTTGGTCTCGGTGGCCGTGGCGGTGGGGGGTGTCATGAGGTGCGCAGCTCCGAGGCGGAAGGGAGGGTGACGGCGACCAGGGGGGAGGCGGCGGCGGCGAGGGTGAAGGGCTGGGCGGCATCCCGGCTGAGGAACGGCTGGGTGCGCAGGGCCAGGCCCGTGGATTCGGTCTCACTCCAGCCCGTGAGGGCCGTCGGCCAGAGGCCCGCCGCGATCACCAGAACGGCGAGGGCCATGGCCGGCGCCCGCTCGCTCCAGCAGGTGGAGGTCCAGTCGGCTCGCTCGTTGTCGAGGCGGCCGAAGCCCACCCTGTTGAAGAGGCGGATGGCGTAGACGGCGGTGAAGCCCGAGGCGATCAGGCTGACCAGGGTGGCGCGGGGGAAGGTGGTCCAGCTGCCCTCGAACACCAGCAGTTCCGCTGGGAAGCCCGCCAGGCCGGGGATGCCGGCGGCCGCCATCATGGCCAGCAGCAGCATGCCCATGGTGAAGGGCAGCCCGCGCAGGGGATTCATCAGGCCGGAGAGCTCGGGGATGGCGGTGGTGCCGGTCTTGCGTTCAATCAGCCCCACGCAGGCGAACAGCAGGGCCACGATGATGCCGTGGGCGAGCATCTGGGCCACCGCCCCCTGCAGGCTGAGGGGGGTGGCGGCCGAGAGCCCAAGCACCAGCAGGCCCATGTGGCCGAGGGAGCTGTAGGCCATCAGGCGGCGGATGTCGCTCTGGGCGATGGCGTTGAGCGCCCCGTACACCGCGCTGATGGCGCCGGCGGCGGCGATCCAGGGTGACCAGGCGGCCCAGGTGTCCGGGAGGAAGCCCACCCCGAAGCGCAGCAGGCCGTAGGCGCCCAGCTTGGAGACGGAGCCCGCCAGCAGCATCACCACCGGGGTGGGCGCCTGGCCGTAGGTGAAGGGCTGCCAGCCGTGCAGGGGAAAGACCGGAAGCTTCAGGCCGAAGGAGAGCAGCAGCAGGGCCAGGATCCAGCGTTGGGCCGTGGGGGAGAACTGGGCCTCGCGAAGATCCTCGAAAGCGAAGAGCGGACCGGCGGGATTGAACCAGGCGAAGGCCAGCACGGCCGCCAGCAGGGCCAGGCCGGAGACGGCGCTGTAGAGCAGGAAACGCACGGCGGCACCGGCCCGTTTCTCGCCCCCCCAGACCGCCACCAGCAGGGTGATCGGGATCAGCACCAGCTCGAAGGCCAGCAGGAACAGCAGGGCGTTGCGGGCCAGCAGACCCGTGACGACACCCAGGTTGGTGGCCAGCATCAGGGAGAAGAACAGCCGCGGCCGGGACTGGTCCGCCGCTGCCGAAAGGATCGATAGGGAGGTGATCAGCGCGGTGAGCAGCACCAGCGGCAGCGACAGGCCATCCAGACCGAGATCGAGCCGGAGCCCGAGTTTCGGCAGCCAGGAGAGCTGCAGGTCGGCGGGGGGGTGCTGCCAGCAGAGCAGGCCCACCAGGAACTGAAGGGCGCCGAACAGGGCGGCGATGCCGCGGACCCGAACGGAAGGAACGGTTGCCGGCAGCAGGGGCAGCAGCAGGGTGCCGGCCAGGGGTGCGGCCAGGAGAAGCAGGAGCGAGGACGATCCCATCAGCGGAACGGGCGAACGAGTTCGGACGGAACGGAAGGGGCGGAGGCCAGCAGCCAGGCGGCCATCAGCAGCACCCCGAGAACGAGGGTGAGGGCATAGGCCTGGGTGCGGCCGGAGGTGGTGAAGCTGAGGCGACGGGCTCCCTCGAGGGCGGCACTGCCGGAGGCTCCACTGAAGCCATCGATCAGCCGGTCATCCGACCAGGCGCTGAGCCGGGCCAGGGCCACCACCAGCCACACCACGGTGCGGTGGTAGAAGCGCTCGGTCTGCATGTCGTGGGCCAGCCAGTCCTGCAGGCCGCCGAGGGCGGCGGGCAGATGGGCCAGGGGGTGGGGCCGCAGGTAAAACGCCGCCGAGAGGCCGCCGCCCACGAGGGTGGAGATCAGCAGGGGCACCGCCAGCGGACCCCAGCCCGGAAGGGGGGACAGGGCGAAGACGCCATTGATCACCATCAGCTGTGGCAGGTGCAGCACCAGACCCATGAGCACGAAGGTGGGCAGGGCCATCAGCCACAGCACCTCAGCGGAGCGGGTGGTGAACACCGACGGACGCCCGCCCCAGATCAGACCGAACACCCGGATCAGGCCGGCGCTGATCAGGGCATTGGTGAACAGCACCAGACAACCGAGCAGCACCGGATGGGAGCTCTCGGCCGTCAGCTCCATGAGCTCGCGCAGGGCGGCGAAGCCACCGAACGGCGGCAAGGCCATCAGGCCGGCGGCGCCTGTGAGGAAGGCCAGGCCCATCAGCGGGCGCTTGCTCCACAGGCCCCCGAGCTGGGTGAGGTCCTGGGTGACGTTGGTGATCACGATGGCGCCGATCACCATCAACAGCAGCGCCATCGGCAGGGGATACACCAGCATCAGGTGATCGGCCACGCTGATGCCCCCCAGACCCACCGCCACGAACAGCAGGCCGAGCCAGCTGCTCACCAGGAAGGAGAGGGCCCGCTTCACATCGATCTGGGCGAGGGCGATCAGGGAGGCCACCAGGGCCGTGGTTCCGCCCACGATCACGAGCACGGTCTGCACCAGGGGGCTCAGTTCGATCAGGGGCTCGAGCCGCAGCAGCACCCAGGCGCCGCCCACCACCACCACCGAGTTACGGAGCACGGTGGAGGGCAAGGGGCTCTCCATGGCCTCATCGAGCCAGAGGTGCAGGGGGATCTGGGCGCATTTGCCCATCGGCCCGGCGATCAGGGCCAGCAGGATCAACGGCAGAAGCTGGGGAAGGGGGTTGCCGTTGTTGATCTGATCGGCGGCCCAGGCCTGCAGCCCGTGGAAGTTCCAGGTGCCGGTGATCGGCAGCAGGGCGATCAGGCCCGCCAGCAGGATGAGGTCGCCGATCCGCTTGGTGAGGAACGCATCGCGTGCGCCCTTGACCACCAGGGGCTGGTTGTACCAGGTGCCCACGATCAGGTAGGTACCCAGGGTGAGCAGCTCGAGGATCACGTAGCTGAAGAACAGCGAGTCCGTGAGCACCAAGGCGCACAGACCGGCCTCGAAGAAACTCAGGGACCCGAAGAAGCGGGGCCAGCCCCAGTCCATCTCCAGATAGCCGATGGCGTAGATCTGCACCAGCACATGCAGGCCGGTGATCACCGTCATCGCGATCAGGGCCGGCTCGGTGATCAGGCCGTCGAAGCTCACCTTGAGCCCGGCGGTCTCCAGCCAGGTCCAGCCGAAGGCGAGGGGCTTGTAGAGAGCGGCCGCACCGGCGGCGGAATTGGAGTGCAGCGCCATCAGGGCGGCGGCGCTGTGGACGAAGGCCACGCTCACCAGGGTGAGGTTGAGATAGCCGCAGGGGCGTGGGCCCGTGCGGGAGATCAGCCCCGGGGACCAGAGCAGCGACAGCAGGGACGCCACCAGGGGGTAGAGCGGCACCAGCCAGGCCGTCTGGGCGAAGAACAGGGTCATGGCGGGAGAACGGTCGGGACCGGAGATGGCCCGCGTGGTGGCGAACACTAAGATCCCAGGCCGCTGGCGGTGGGCTTTCCAGGAAGGAAAGCCCTATGGGTTCATCAAGAGGTTGTTATCAGTCGGCCGGGGGCGGCTCTGGGCTCAGGCGTCGGCGCTGCGACGCCGGCGCCACAGGCGCCACACCTTCTCCAGTTCGAGGTAGAGGAAGAACACCAGACTGAACCCCACGCAGATGCCCAGGTCGCGGGCCGAGAGGGGAACGGTGCCGAAGAATGTGGCCAGCACCGGCACGTAGAGCAGGGACAACTGCAGCAGGGTGGTGAACACCACCGCCCCCAGCAGCCAGGGGTTGGTGAATGGGGCCACCTGCACCAAGGGACGCTCACTGCGGGCCGCCAGAGCGTGGCCCATCTGGGCCAGGCACAGCATCGTGAAGACCATCGTCTTCCAGGGGGCACCGGCCCGGGAGGCCAGCACCATCATCGTGATCGTGATGGCGGCGAACACGACGCCGATGCGCAGGATGTAGCTGCCGACGCCGCGGGCGAAAATCGATTCGCCGGGCTCGGCGGGGGGCCGCTGCATCAGGCCGGCTTCGCCGGGCTCCAGGGCCAGGGCGAGGGCAGGCACCCCGTCGGTGACCAGGTTCATCCAGAGGATCTGGATCGGCGTCATCGGCACCCCCACCAGGCCCAGCAGCGGAGCCGAGGCGATGGTGATCAGCTCGCCGACGTTGCTGCCGAGGATGTACTTGATGAAGCGGCGGATGTTGGCGTACACCAGCCGGCCCTGCTCCACCGCATTGACGATCGTGGCGAAGTTGTCGTCAAGCAGGACCATGTCGGAGGCCTCCTTGCTCACCTCGGTGCCGGTGATGCCCATGGCCACGCCGATGTGGGCCTGCTTCAGGGCCGGGGCGTCGTTGACGCCGTCGCCCGTCATGGCGACAATCTGCCCCAGGCCCTGGAGGGCCTTGACGATGCGCAGCTTCTGCTCCGGCGCCACCCGGGCGTAGATGTTGCAGCGGCCCACGATCGCGGCCAGCTCGCCGGCATCGGCCTCCTCCAGCTGGCGGCCGAGCACCACCTCGGCCGTGTTGTCCACCAGGCCGATGTTGACGCCGATCGCCCGGGCCGTGAGGGGATGGTCGCCGGTGATCATCACCGGCCGGATCCCGGCCTCCCGGCAGCGGGAGACCGCCAGGGCCACCTCGGGGCGGGCGGGATCCAGCTGGGCCATCAGCCCCAGCAGCACCTGGTGCTCCAGTTCCTGCTCGGGGCTTCGGTGGTGGGGCGCGCAGGCGAAAGCCAGCACCCGCAGGCCGGCGGCGGCCAGGTCCCGGGCCTGCTCCAGCCACCACTGGCGCTGCTCCTCGCTGAGGGCCGCCACGCCGGAGCCATCCAGCCAGCGGTCGCAGGTGCCGAGGATCACCTCCGGGGCCCCCTTGCTGATCATCAGGGTGGCCGACCCGGCGGCACTGGCCCCCAGGGGCGCCTGCAGGGTGCCCTCGCTGTCCTGCACCCAGACGGCCATCAGCTGGCGCTCGGAGCTGAAGGGGATCTCCGCCTCCCGCTTGTAGTGGCTGCGCAGGGCGAAGCCATCGAGATCGGCCTTGGCAGCCGCCACCACCAGGGCCCCTTCGGTGGGATCACCGAGGATCTCCCAGCGGCCGTCGGGTTCCTGCTTGAGCTCGGCGTCACTGCACAGGACACCGGCCTGCAGCAACAGGTTCCGGCCCCCCGGCGCCAGACCGCCGGCGGCTCCGGCGGGTGGGGTGAGCTGGGCGGCGCTGAAGTCGCCGTGGGGGTCGTAGCCGTTGCCGCTGACCGCCAGGGCCGTGGTGCCGCTGCGCAGCTCCTGCACCACCTGGCGGTTGAGGGTGAGGGTGCCGGTCTTGTCGGTGCAGATCACCGTCACCGAGCCCAGGGCCTCCACCGCCGGCAGGCGGCGGATCAAGGCGGCCCGCTGCACCATCCGCTGGGTGCCGATCGCCAGGGTCACGGTGATCACCGCCGGCAGGCCCTCCGGCACGATCGCCACCGCCATCGAAAGGGCCACCTCCAGCAGGTCGAGCAGGCGCTGGCCCAGCAGCCAGCCGAGCAGCACCACGACAGCCACAAGGGCCAGGGCGGAGCCCACCAGCACGTTGGCCAGGCCGTCTAGCCGTTCCTGCAGCGGCGTGGTTTCCCCCCCCGCCGAGTTGATCATTTCGGCGATCTTGCCGAGTTCGGTCTGCATGCCCGTGGCGGTGACCACCGCCAGACCGCGGCCGCGCACCACCTCGGTGCCCTGGAACAGGCAGTTCTGGCGCTCCAGGACCGGCGTGCTCGGTTCGAGCACCAACGCGGCCAGCTTGTTCACCGCTTCGGCCTCACCCGTGAGGGCCGCCTCCCGCAGGCCCAGTTCGGCCACCTCCAGCAGGCGGGCGTCGGCGGGCACCCGATCGCCAGCCTCGACCCGGATCAGGTCCCCGGGGACCAGCTGCTCGCTCGGCAGCCGCTCCCAGATGCCGTCACGGCGCACGGTCACCAGGGGCTGGGCCATGTCGCGCAGGGCCTGCAGCGCCTGCTGGGCCCGGCTTTCCTGCAGGTAGCCCAGCAGGGCGTTGAGGCCCACGATCAGCACGATGGCGATCGCATCCTTGGGGAACCGCTGGGCGGCGTAGGCCACCCCTGCGGACACCGCCGCCACCGCCAGCAGCATGATCAGCATCACGTTGCTGAACTGGTCCCAGAGGATGCGCAGGTTGCTGCGCCCGGCCTTGAGTTCCAGCCGGTTGGGCCCCAGCCGGGCCAGCCGTTCGGCGCACTGGGCCGTGTTCAGACCATCGCTGCTGGCCTCGAGCGCCTGCAGGCAGGCCTCAGGAGCCAGGGCGTGCCAGGGGCTCGCGGCAGGGGAGGTGGTCAACAGCAGGCGTTCACGAATTCTTCAAAGAGTAGTCACGGCAAGGGATGGCTTCGATCAGCCGTTCTCGGCCTCGGTAGCGGTAGCCACATGACCCAGCCGCCGCTCCAGCAGCAGCAGGCCCACCACGGTGGTGACGGTCACCATCAGCACCAGGGACGAGAACTGCACGGCATCGATCAGGCCCTGGTTCAGGGCCGTGGTGGCGAACACCAGCCCTGGCAGTCCCCGCGGGATCAGGCCGAACACCACCAGCCAGCGGTCGACCCCGGCCCGCCGGTCGTGGCGATCGATGCCCAGGCCGCAGGCCAGCTTGCTCAGCACCGCCATCACGATCAGGACCGCCGCCAGGCTCCAGGCCGCGGGCTGCAGCAGGGTGCCGGCGCTGATCCGCATCCCCACACTGATGAAATAGAGGGGCAGGAACACTTCCGAAAGCACGGTCAGCACCCGCTGCACCTCCCCCTCCACCGACCCCAGCCGCGCCATCAGCACCCCGCCCCAGAGGGCGCCGAGCAGGCTGGTCAGGCCGCAGGCCTCCCCCAGCCAGGCCGAACCGATCAGCAGCATCAGGATCGCCAGGGCGCTGGTGGGCCGCCGGCTGTGGCGGCGGGCCCAGTGGGTCACCGCCAGCCAGCTCAGCCCCGCCAGCAGCAGCCCCAGCAGTGGCCCCCCCCAGCCGATGCCCTGGCTTCCCAGCTGCAGTCCCGCGCTGGCGGTGGCGATCGCCAGCAGGCCGATGGCCGGCAGGTCATCCAGCACCGACACCCCCACCAGCAGCCGGCCGGAGGGGGTCTGGATGGCACCCCGCTGGGCGAGGACCCGCAGGGTCACGCCCGTGCCGGTGGCACTCAGCACCGCCAGGCAGAGGAGGGTGGTGGGGATGGGGAGGTCGAACAGGGTCCTGAGGGGCCAGAAGGCCAGCAGCGGCGTGCAGAAGCTCAACGCCACCGTGCGCAGAATCGCGGCCCGCCGCGAGCGGAGCAGGTCGCCGCGCACCTCCAGGCCCACCTGGAAGAACAGGGTGAGGACCCCCAGCTCCGTGAGGCCGCTCAGGGGCGCCATCGCCTCGAACGGCACCACCGTGTTGCCGAGGACGAACCCCAGCACCAGCTCGATGACGATCGCGGGCACGGCCAGCCGGGCCATCCAGCCCTCCGAGAGGCGGGCCAGCAGCACGCCCAGCAGCAGGATCAGGAGGGTGCTGAGCAGGGTGGGTTGTGCCATCGCACGGATCGACCCAGGGGGACGGCGGACGGTTCGGCGCGCCCAGGACGGCTTGGACCACGGCCTCTAGCGTCCTAAGGCATCCCACGGCCGAGTCGACGTCGCATGCCCCGCCTCGACAACCTGCGGCGCCGGCTCATCGGCACTCCCCTGCCCACCAGCGCCCACCACGAGGAGCGGTACAGCAACGCCGAGGCCCTGGCGATCCTCAGCTCCGATGCCCTCTCCTCGGTGGCCTATGCGACCCAGGAAATCGTGCTCGTGCTGGGGATGGGCGGGGCGGCGGCCCTGGGCTTCACCCTGCCGATCACGGCCCTGATCGTGGCGCTGATGCTGGTGGTGGCCAGCAGCTACCGGCAGACGATCAAGGCCTACCCCCACGGGGGCGGCTCCTACCGGGTCTCCCAGCAGAACCTCGGGCAGACGCCGGGTCTGGTGGCCGGGGCCTCGCTATCGATCGACTACGTGCTCACGGTGGCGGTGAGCGTGGCCGCCGGCATCGCCGCCCTCACCTCCTACGTTCCGGCGCTGGACCCCGAGCGGGTGCCCCTCTGCCTGCTGGCGGTCCTGCTGGTGATGCTCGCCAACCTGCGCGGCGTGAGCTCCAGCGCCCGGTTCCTGAGCGTGCCCACCTACCTGTTCATGGCCGCCGTCGTCACCCTGCTGGTGGCCGGGGCGGTCAAGTCCGGCCTGGGCCAGCTGCCACCCCTGCCGGTGGCGGAGCAGCAGCGGCTGCTGGAGGCCGCCCACCAGGGCCGCCAGGGGCTGCAGGCCATCGGCCCCCTGCTGCTGATGCGGGCCTTCAGCTCCGGCTGCGCTGCGCTCACCGGCATCGAGGCGATCAGCGACAGCGTCGCCGCGTTCCGACCCGTGGAGTGGCGCAACGCCCGCCGGGTGCTGGTGGTGATGGTGCTGATGCTGGCCGTGATGTTCAGCGGCATCAGCGTCCTGGCCAGCCAGAGCGGTCTGGTGGTGGAGGACAACGGCCCGACGCTTCTGTACCAGCTGGGGGAGCGGATCTTCGGGGACGGCCCGTTGCTGTTCGTGCTGCAGCTGGCAACGCTGCTGATCCTGCTGCTGGCCGCCAACACAGCCTTCGCGGACTTCCCGCGGCTGGCGGCCTTTCTGGCCCAGGACGGCTTCCTGCCCCGCCAGCTCACCTCCCTCGGCGACCGGCTGGTGTTCAGCAACGGCATCCTGGCCCTCAGCGCCCTGGCGGGCCTGCTGCTGGTGCTGGTGGAAGGCAGCGTCAGCCGCCTGATCCCCCTCTATGCCGTGGGGGTGTTCATCAGCTTCACCCTCTCCCAGGCCGGGATGGTGATGCACTGGTGGAGGCTGCGGGATCGGGGCTGGCGCACCCGGGCCCTGGTCAACGGGGTGGGGGCGCTGATCACCGCCGTGGTGGGGGCGGTGCTGCTGATCAGCAAGTTCACCCAGGGGGCCTGGGTGGTGGTGCTGGCCATCCCCCTGCTGGTGATGCTGTACCGGCACATCCGCAGCCACTACGACCACGTCGCCCGGCGCCTGCAGATGGCCTCCGACGGGCGCCTGACCCTGCCGCCTCCCCCCCCGCCCGGTGGCGGCACCCCCACGGTGGTGCTGGTGGGCCAGCTGCACCGGGGCAGTTACGAGGCCCTCTGCTTCGCCCGGAGCATCGCCAGTGACCTGGTGGCGGTGCACGTGGATCTCGCCGGCGACCAGGGGGAGGCCTTCCGTGAACAGTGGAGCCGCCAGCTGCCGGAGGTGCCCCTGGAGGTGCTGCCCTCCCCCTACCGCTCCCTGGTGGACCCGGTGACCCGCTTCGTGGTGGGCTTCGAGCAGCAGCACCACAAGGACCACCGGTCCTTCTGCGTGGTCGTGCTGCCGGTGTTCGTCACCCGCCGCCGCTGGGAGAACCTGCTGCACAACCAGTCGACGATCCGCCTGCGCCGCGCCCTGCGCGAGCGCGGCACCCGGGTCGTCACTACGGTCGGCTTCTACCTCTGAACGTGCCGATGCAAGCGTTCCTCACGGTCGCCGCCACACCGGCCGGACTGATCACGCTGGCGGTGTTCGTCGGGGCGATGGTGCTGTTCGTCACCGGCTGGCTCGCCCCGGAGGTCACCGGCCTGCTGGCGGCCGCCCTGTTGGTCAGCTTCCGGGTGCTCAAGCCCGATGAGGCGGTGCAGGGCTTCGGCAGCCCTGCCCTGATCACCCTGATGGGCCTGTTCGCCGTTTCCGCCGGGCTGTTCCGCAGCGGTGGCCTGGATCGGCTCCGGGCCCTGATCGGATCCGAGGCGGTCCGCAGCCCCCGGCGGATGATCGCCCTGATGGTGGGGGTGGTGGCCCCCATCTCCGGCTTCATCCCCAACACCCCGATCGTGGCCACCCTGCTGCCGGTGATCGAGGGCTGGTGCCACCGCCGCGGCGTCTCCCCCTCCAAGGTGCTGCTGCCCCTGTCGTTCGCCACCGTGCTGGGCGGCACCATCTCCCTGCTCGGCACCTCCACCAACCTGCTGGCCAGCGATGTGAGCCGCCAGCTGGGCTTCGGCTCCCTGGAGCTGTTCAGCTTCACGGCCATCGGCATCCCCGTGTGGTTGCTGGGGGGGCTGTACATGCTCACCGTCTCCGACCGGCTGCTGCCGGACCGTGGCCAGGGGGACGAGGACCTGCTGGGGGGCCTCGCCCGGGACGGCTACCTCACCGACGTGCTGATCCCGGAGCAGTCCGAGCTGATCGGCCAGTCCCTGCACAACAGCCGCCTGCAGCGCCGCTTCGACGTGGACGTCCTGGAGCTGCACCGGGGCCAGGACAGCTTCAGCGCCCCCCTG
The DNA here is from genome assembly GCF_024345635.1 of Cyanobium sp. Lug-B. Lineage (NCBI taxonomy): Bacteria > Bacillati > Cyanobacteriota > Cyanophyceae > Synechococcales > Prochlorococcaceae > Cyanobium > Cyanobium sp. Lug-B. The sequence goes on along the minus strand of NZ_JAGQBM010000005.1, from coordinate 37,474 downwards.
GCCGACCTGCCCCTGCAGGCGGGCGACCGGCTGCTGCTGCGCTGCAACCGGGACAACCTGCTGCGCCTCCAGCAGGAGCACACCGTCACCCTGGCGCCGATCGGCGAGCAGGAGGAGGATCTGCGGGAGCTCTCCGGCGAGACCACCTCCCCCCAGCGGGTGGTGGAGGTGCTGCTGCCCAACGGCTCCACCCTGGCGGGCGCCAGTGTGCGGGACATGCGCTTCCGCCAGCGCTACAACGCCACCCTGCTGGCGGTGCGGCGGGGCAACCAGGTGCTGCGGGAGCTGCTGGGCCGGGTGGTGCTCCAGGCCGGCGACGTGCTGCTGCTGCAGGCCCCGGTGGATGCCATCCGCGGCCTGCAGGCCAACAACGATCTGGTGCTGCTCGACGAGCTCGAGAAGGACCTGCCCACCACCGATCGCAAGCTCGTCGGCATGGTGATCGCGGCCCTGATGATCCTGCTGCCGATGCTCAAACTGCTGCCGCTGATGGCCGCGGTGCTGCTGGCGATGGTGGCGATGGTGGCCACGGGCTGCCTGCGTTCCGGCGAGCTGCTGCGCTCGATCCGCTGGGACGTGATCCTGCTGCTGGGCTCCCTCTCCTGCTTCAGCGTGGCGATGCAGAAGACCGGCCTGGCCGAGGCCCTGGCCACAGACCTGCTGCAGTCCCTCAGGGGCTGGCCCGCCTATGGGGTGCTGCTGGTGGTGTTCGTCCTGGGCCAGGCCTTCACCGAGGCCCTCAGCAACGGCACCACGGTGGTGCTGCTGATCCCGATCGCCACCGAACTGGCCAAGGGGCTGGCGATGCCGCCGATGGCCTTCATCTTCGCGATCACCTTCGCCGCCAGCCAGAGCTTCCTCACCCCGATCGGCTACCAGACCAACCTGATGGTGTTCGGTCCGGGTCGGTACCGCTTCCTCGACATGCCCCGCTACGGGGCCCCGCTCTCGATCCTCCTGGCCCTGGTGGTGCCCTGGCTGATCTGCCGCCACTTCGGGCTCTAGGCAGCGTCGGCCCCGCGGGCGCTCAGGCGGGAGGCTCCTCGCCCTTGCCCTCCAGGGCCCTCTCCTCGAACCGGGCCACCAGTTTCGGCACCACCAGCACGATCACCAGCAGCACCAGGGCCCCGAGGCCGAACTCGACGACCCCCTTCACCATCTGATCGAAGGGAATCCAGCGGCCGCCGAGCCAGGCCAGGCCCACCATCGTCGAGGCCCAGAGCACGGCCCCCAGCATGTTGAACAGCAGGAAGCGGCGGTACGGCATGCGCACCGCCCCGGCGATGGGGCCGGCCAGCACCCGCAGCACCGCCACGAACCGGCCCAGCAGGACCGACTTGCCGGCATGGCGCAGGAACCGCTCCCGCAGGGCCTCCATCTGCTCCGGGGTCCGGCCCAGCAGCCGTCCGGCCCGCAGCAGCAGTCCCCAGCCCGCCCGGCGGCCCACCCAGTAGCCGATGTTGTCCCCCAGGATCGCTCCGCCGGCCGCCGCCCCCATCACCCCGAGCACCTGCAGCTGGCCGCTGCCGGCCGCATAGCCCGCCAGCAGGGTCACCGTTTCCCCGGGCAGGGGCACGCCGGCGTTCTCCAGCAGCATGGCGACGAACACCACCCAGTACCCCCAGTCGTGGAGGAGGGATTCCAGGGTGGTGAGGCTGATGGTCCCGTCGAACACGGCCAGGGGCCAGGCCATCGCAACGTGGAAGGAATCCAGACCCTATCTCCCCGGCCAGGCCAGTGTTCCGGTGCAGAGCCAGCGGCGGCGGCGCAGCGGGTTGGCGTGGGGCCCCGGCCAGGTGAAGCGGGGCAGGGCCAGGGCCGGGGTGGCGGGTGTGATCAGGGCGGCGTCGACGGTGGCCACCTGGAGGTAGTGGCGGCCGCAGATCTCCCCGTCGCCGGGCAGATGGCTGTTGAAGGGGTAGGAGAAGGCCCGGGGGGGCTCCCCCAGCACCTGCTCGAGCGCGGCGGCCGAGCGGATCAGCTCCTCTTCGAACGCCTCCGGGCTGATGTTGCAGCGGGGCACGTGGTGGTGGCCGTGGCTGCCCAGCTCATGGCCGGCCTCCCGGGCCCGGCGCAGGTGGTCGGCGCCGGGGTAGAGGCGAGCGGCCGCTGCCGCCAGTGCGCCGGCCGTGTCAAAACGCTCCGCCAGCTCCGCCAGCAGCTCCCGCACCCGCACCACGGGGGTGCCATCCCGCAGCCGGGCGATCAGGGCCGCGCCCTCCAGATCGGCCGGCAGATCCAGCCGCTGCCGGGCCAGTTCCGCCAGCCGGGGCGCCAGGCGGGGATGGGCGCCATACCAGTAGAGGGCGTGCTCCCAGACCAGCTCCCCGGCGGCGTGCATCGCCGTGGACTGGAAGAACACCGCCGGGATCCCCAGGCTCCGCAGCACGTCCATTCCCTGCTCGTAGTTGCAGCGCAGACCGTCATCGAAGCTGACGATCACCCCGAACTCGGAGTCCGTGGGGAAGCGGCCGGCCCGCAGGTCGGCGTAGGTGAGGAAGCGGGCGCCGCGGCGCCGCAGGACGCCCAGCTCGGCGGCCAGCTCCTTGGGGGGAATCGGCGGCACCCCGAAGCGGTCGAGGAAGGGCTCCCGGCCCGGCTCGTCCACCCGGTGGTACAGCAGACACAGCACCTTTCCCCGCAGGCGCCGCAGCCAGAGGCGATCCAGCGGCGGCAGGAACAGCAGGTCCGCCGCCCGGTTGGCCGCCCGCCCCAGGCGGCTCATGGCTGCTCCCCCCGCACCACTCGCACGGCCCCGTCGCGGCGCGCCTGGTCGGCCAGGTAGTCGCGCACCAGGCCCCGGGCGATGCGGCGGTTGGCCATCAGCCGCTGCCAGGGCTCGTAGACGTAGCCGGTGCGCCGCAGGAACAGCTTGCCCTTCTCCCACTGGGGCACCCGCGGCGCGGTGCCGGCCTCGAGCCGGTGGGCTGCCTCGATCAGCAGCTCGATGCCCACCTGGAAGCTGCGTACCTCGATGGTCTCGACGTTGTCGTTGGGCTGCATCGGCACGTGGGCCGACAGGATGATGTCGCCGCTGTCGATGCCGGGGTCGATGTGGTGGACCGTCACCCCCACCAGCTCCGGATGTCCCTCCATGAGCATGTAGAGGTTGCAGTTGGCGCCGCGGGAGTAGGGCGACAGCCCGGTGTGCAGGTTGATGAGGCCGTGGCGGATGGCGGGGATCAGCTCCAGCAACGGCTGGCGCAGCAGCTGGGTGCCGTTCACCAGGACGATGTCGGGGGCCACCTGGCGCAGGAAGTCGGCGGTGCGCTCCTCGTTGATGGCGGCGGTCACCAGCACCGGCACCTCGGACGGCAGCTCGGGCGGGGCGCCGCCGTGATGGAACAGCTGGCGCTGCAGGGCCGCGCCGCGGCGGTCGTGGGGCCGCAGCAGCACCCGGGCGATCAGCTGGCGCAGCAGCCGCAGGGGCCGGCGGTATTTGGCCAGCCGGGAGAGCAGGCTGCGGCTGGCCGGTGGCGACACCTGCAGCACCACGCCCACCAAGGTGAAGTCCTCGGCGGCCCGCCGCACCAGGTGGCGCTGGTAGAGGCCGTCGCAGCAGAGCACCGCCACCCGCAGGGAGCTCACGGCCATGGAACCGCCGATCGCAGCGTCATGAGCGGATGGTACGGACGGGGCGGCCGGAAGGCGGCACAGTGGGACCGATCCTGAGGCGCCCATGGCCGTCCGTGACGTGCTGACCATCGGCGATCCGCGCCTGCGCCAGGTGAGTGCGCCGGTGGAATGCTTCGACGACCCCGGCCTGCCGGCCCTGCTCGACGACCTGCGCGACACCATGGCCGCCAACGCGGGGGCCGGTCTGGCCGCCCCCCAGATCGGTGTGCCCCTGCGGGTGGTGATCTTCGGCGTCACCCGCAACCCCCGCTACCCGGAGGCGCCCCCGATCCCGGAGACGGTGCTGATCAATCCGGTGCTCACGCCCCTCGGCGACGACCGGGACGACGACGCCTGGGAGGGCTGCCTGAGTGTGCCCGGCTGGCGGGCCCGGGTGCCCCGCTGGCGCCGCCTGCGTTACCGCGGCTTCGACGGCCGGGGGCAACCCTTCGAGCGGGAGGTGGAGGGCTTCCACGCCCGGGTGGTGCAGCACGAGTGCGACCACCTCGATGGGGTGCTGTTTCCGGATCGGGTGCCGGCGGGGCTGCCCCGTGGCTGAGAGCACCGGAGCCTCCCCCCGCTGGTGGGTGCGCGGCGACCTGGACGGCTTCCTGGGCCTGGGCCTCGACAACCTGATCCAGATCCTGCTGATCGTGGCCCTCTGCCGCGGCGTGCTGGGGTATCCCGATGGCCTGATCTTCGGCACGATCCTGCCGGCCACGGGCTTCAGCCTGGTGGTGGGCAACGTGGCCTACGCCGTTCAGGCCCACCGGCTGGGGCGGCGCGAGGGGCGCGACGACCGCACCGCCCTGCCCTACGGCATCAACACGGTCAGCCTGTTCGCCTACGTGTTCCTGGTGATGCTGCCGGTGAAGCTGGCGGCCACCGGCCAGGGCCTGGACCCCCAGGCCGCCTCCCTGCTCTCCTGGCGCGCCGGCCTGCTGGCCTGCCTGGGGTCGGGACTGATCGAGGCGGGGGGCGCCTTCCTGGTGGCCCCCCTGCGCCGCTGGCTGCCCCGGGCGGCCCTGCTCTCCACCCTGGCCGGCATCGCCCTGGGCTACATCGGCCTGGGGTTCCTGCTGCGCACCTACGCCGTCCCCGTTGTGGGACTGGCGGTGCTGGCGGTGATCCTGCTGGCCTACTTCGGCCAGGCGCGGCTGCCCCTGCCGGGTGGCCTGCTGGCGGTGCTGGTGGGCATCGTCCTGGCCGCGGCCACGGGTCTGCTGCGGCTGGACGGCCCCACCTGGCAGGCCAACCTCGCCCAGGTGGGCCTGCACCTGCCCGTGCCCCGCCTCGGTGCCCTCTGGGAGGGTCGCGATGACCTGCTGCCCTGGCTGGGGGTGACGGTGCCGATGGGTCTGTTCAACCTGCTGGCGTCACTGCAGAACCTGGAGAGCGCCGAGGCGGCCGGCGACGCTTACCCGGTGAAGAGCTCCCTGGTGATCAACGGCATCGGCACGGTCGCCGCCGCCGTTCTGGGCTCCTGCTTCCCCACCACCATCTACATCGGCCACCCGGGCTGGAAGGGCATGGGCGCCCGCATCGGCTACTCCTGGCTCAACGGGCTGGTGATGGGCCTGGGCTGTCTGCTGGGACTGTTCGGGGTGGTGGGCCAGCTGGTGCCGATCGAGGCCGGTATGGCGATCGTGCTCTACATCGCCCTGGTGATGGCGGCCCAGGCCTTCCAGGCCACACCCCCCGCCCATGCCCCCGCCGTGGCCCTGGGGCTGTTGCCCGGCCTGGCGGGCTGGGGGGCCCTGATGCTGAAGGCGGGGCTGCGGGCCGGGGGCAGCGGCACCCCGGCCAACCCCTTCGGTCCCCAGCTGCTGCTGCCCCTGCAGCAGGCGGATGTGTGGGCCGCCGGCGCCTTCGCCCTCGAGCAGGGCCAGATCCTGGCGGCCATGCTGCTGGCGGCGATGCTGGTGTACGTGATCGAGCAGCGCTTCCGCGCCGCCGCCCTCTGCGCCCTGGTGGCCGCCGCCGCCTCCTGGCTGGGCCTGATCCATGCCTGGAGCTTCACCCTGGCCGACACGGTTCTCGACCCCGGCTGGGGCAGCGGCACCCCCTGGGCCCTGGGCTATCTGGCGATGGCGGTGGTGTTTCTGCTGGGGCGTCCGCAGCGCTGAACCGGGCGCTGCCTAGGGTTAGGCGATTGCAGCGCCGCCCCATGGCCTCCGCACTCAAGGGACGCCTCAAGCGGATGGAGCAACGCTTCGAGCGGGTGCTGTGGCGCCTGCGGCTGATCGCCATCCTGCCGGTGGTGATGAGCCTGGTGAGCACGGTGGTGTCCTTCGTGCTGGGCACCCTGGAGATCGCCAAGGCGCTGTTCTCCCTCGGGCACGTCGATCACCTCGACAAGACCTTCGTGGCCGAACTGCTGGGGGCGATCGTCTCGGGAATCGACCTCTACCTGATCGGCATCGCCCTGCTGATCTTCGGCTACGGGGTCTACGAACTGCTGATCTCCCCGATCGAGGCGGCCCGCGAGCTCGACCAGGGGGGCGGCGGCCTGCTGGACATCCGCAACCTCGACCAGCTGAAGGAGAAACTGGTCAAGGTGCTGGTGGTGGCGCTGATCGTGTCCGCGTTCAAGGCGATGCTCACCCTGCCGATCAAGGACGGCCCCTCCCTGGCCTTCTTCAGCCTGAGCGTGCTGCTGCTGGCCCTGAGCGGCTACCTGGTCACGGGCAACGCCGACAAGGTGCTCCACCGATGACGGCCGCGGCCCCGCCGGAGCTCGCCGCCCCGCCCCAGCGGCTGCGGCTGCGCCGTCCCGACGACTGGCACGTGCACCTGCGCGATGGGGCCCTGCTGCAGATGGTGGCCCCGGCCACGGCCCGCAGCTTCGGGCGGGCGATCGTGATGCCCAACCTCCGCCCGCCGATCACCACGGTGGCGGCCGCCATGGCCTACGGCGCCCGGATCCGGGCGGCCCTGCCGGACGGCAGCCATTTCACCCCCCTGCTCACCGCCTACCTCACCGACACGATCGATCCTGCGGAGATCGAGCACGGCCACCGGGAGGGGGTCTTCACGGCCTGCAAGCTCTACCCGGCCCATGCCACCACCAACGCCGCCGCCGGTGTCACCGACCTGGCCCGGATCGCGCCGGTGCTGGCGACGATGGAGCGGATCGGCATGCCCCTGCTCATCCACGGCGAGGTGACCGACGCCGAGATCGACATCTTCGACCGCGAAGCCGTGTTCATCGAGCGCCACCTGGCGCCGCTGCTGGCGCGGCATCCGGGCCTGAAGGTGGTGCTGGAGCACATCACCACCGCCGACTCCGTCGCCTTCGTGCGCCAGGCGGGGCCCAACCTGGCCGCCACCATCACCCCCCACCACCTGCACATCAACCGCAACGCCATGTTCCAGGGCGGGCTGCGGCCGGACTTCTACTGCCTGCCGGTGGCCAAGCGCGAACGCCATCGGCTGGCCCTGCGTGAGGCGGCCACCTCAGGGGAGCCCAGCTTCTTCCTGGGCACCGATTCGGCCCCCCATCCCCGCTCGGCCAAGGAGAGCGCCTGTGGCTGCGCCGGCATCTACAACGCCCCCTTCGCCCTGGAGAGCTACGCGGCGGTGTTCGAGCAGGAGGGGGCCCTGGATCGGCTGGAGGCCTTCGCCAGCCTGCACGGACCCGCCTTCTACGGGCTGCCCCTGAACGACGGCCACATCACCCTGGTGCGGGAGCCCCACACGGTGCCGCCCCGCCTGCACGGCAACGCCGCCGACGGCGCCGCCACCACCCTGGTGCCCTTCCATGCCGGCCAGGTGCTGCACTGGCGGCTGGCGGACGACGGCTGAGGGCCAGCCCGGGGCCACCGGGATCGATCAGGGCCGCGGCATCAGCGGCGCCCCGTCCGCCAGGGAGGGATCGCCGCTCAGCACGGCGGTGCCCGCCGGTGGTGCGCCGGCCGCCGGGAGGCGCTCCTTGCTGCGGTAGCTCCGGCCGTCGAACACCTCGCGCACCCAGGTGGGCGGGGCGCCACCCCCGGATTGCAGGCGCCAGAGATCACGCCAGCGGTTGCGGCCCGCCGCCGGGACGATCACCGGCAGGCGGCTGGTGGGGAAGCTGGCGATGCGGCGGTAGCCGGTGGCTTCCTGGCGGAACACCTCGAGCGTGCAGCCACCGGTGCCGCAGACGTAGGGGCCCATCAGGTAGACGAGCACGTCCTGACGGCCATCCCCATCGAGGTCGACGCGGCCGTGCACATAGCTGATCCGCCCCATGCCGCCGGCGGCGCTGCCCAGGGTGCGGGCCAGGTCGGGGGAGGCCGCCAGGATCGCCGTCTCCAGCGCCGGATCTGGCCGGTTGCTGTAGCCGGGCCCGGCGCCGGCGCGGGGTTCCCAGATGAGGATGCCGCCATCGGCCAGCAGACTCAGGTTCAGGCGGCCGTCCCGCAACAGGTAGCCCCGCACGAAGGGAAGCTGGCGGGCCAGGGGTTCCCCCAGGCTGGACGCCGGGCACAGGGCCCTGGTGCCGGCGAGGGGTCCGAAGCGAAAGCCGCCGTTGCCGGGGTCGGCGCTGGGCTCCACCTGCCAGGTGCCCGTGGCGCGGTTGCAGTCGAGCTGCAGGACTGCCCGGCCATCGGCCTGGAGCGAGAGGGTGTAGCGGGACGGGTCCTGCGGACGCCTCAGGCCCTGGGCGTCATCCATCGACTGGATCCCCACCAGCTGCCAGGTGGTGCCCTGCAGCGGCGGGTTGTGGGGGGCCGCCACCAGGGGCAAGGTCGCCCCCGTCAGGAGTGAGGCGGCGGCGATGGCGCCCCCCGTCCAGGCCCCCAGGAGCCGGGCTGTGCTGTATAGACCAGGCATCGGGCGACTCCTGCGGGCTCTCTCCAGAATCGGACAGAGACGCCCGTGGGGGGGCAGGAGGCCGAGCATGGTGGTGCCGCCCTGCCGCTGCCATGGGAATCCTGCGCGCCGCCACCACCTATTTCGCCCTGGTCTTCGGCACCGGTTTCGTTCTGGGGGCGGTGCGGGTGCCGCTGCTGGTGCCGCGGCTGGGGGAGCCCCTGGCCGAACTGCTGGAGATGCCGTGGATGGCCCTGGCCATGGTGCTGGCCGCCCGGCTGGTGGTGCGGCGGCAGCTGGCCGGCCGCGGCCCCCTCAGCCGGGCAGCCGCCGGAGCCCTCGCCCTGGCGTTCATGCTGGCGGCGGAGCTGGTGGTGGGGCTGCTACTGCAGCAGCGCCCGTTGCAGGACATCCTCACCGGCCGCGACCCGATCGCCGGCGGCGTCTATCTGGCCCTGCTGCTCCTCTATGCGCTGCTGCCGCTGCTGCTGGGCCGCGGCTCCACCACCACGGCGGTGCCGTAGCAGAGCACCTCGGTGGCGGCGGCGGTGCCGCCCTGCACCTCGGAGCCGTCGTAGCGGGTGCCGACGATCGCATTGGCCCCCAGCGCCCGGGCGTGCTGGATCATCTGCTCGTAGGCCTGTTCCCGGGCCTGCTCGCACATCTCGGTGTAGGCCCCGATCCGGCCGCCCACGATCTGCTTGAGCCCGCCCAGGAAGCCCTGCACCAGCGTGGGAGAGCGCACCACGATGCCGCGCACCAGGCCCCGGTAGGAGGTGATCGCATAGCCCTCGATCGTGAAGGTGGTGGTCACGAACACGGGTTTCACCATCGGGAGGCGGTCGGCGGTCGCCCCATCCTGCTGGGAGCGGCAACGCGCATCAACCAGTGCGCATCAAGCGGCATGCTTCAGGCGGCCGGGCCGAGGCCCGCCTCCAGGACGGCAATCGCCCGCTCCAGGGCCACCCCGCGGCTGGCCTTGAGCAGCACCCGATCCCCCGGCTCGAGCCAGTCGAGCAGCACGGTGGCCGCCTCCTCGGGCGTGGCCGCCCGCGCCAGCCGTGGCAATCCGGCGGCGGCGGCGAGCATCGCCTGGGCTTCGGCCTCGGCCGCCACGATCACCAGCCCGTCGAGCCCCAGGGCCCGGGCCCGGCCCGCCACCTGGCGGTGCAGCTCCAGGCTGCGCTCCCCCAGCTCGAGCATCGTGCCCAGCACCGCATAACGGCGGCCTTCGCAGGCGCCTCCCGGCGCCGCCAGCAGCTCCAGGGCCGCCAGCACCGCCTCCGGAGAGGCGTTGTAGGTCTCATCGAGCAGCTCCACCCCGCCTAGGGTCAGGCGTCGGGCCCGCCCGCCCGGCAGATCCACCGCCAGGTCGGCGAGGGCCGTCGCCGACACGCCCAGCTCCCGGGCGACGGCCACCGCCAGCAGCAGGTTGCGGGCGTTGTGGCGGCCCTCCAGCGGCAGCGGCAGGTTCGGGCCGTCCAGCAGGATCAGGGAACGTCCATCCAGGCGGCCCACCAGCTCCGCCGCCGGCACCCCCGCCGGGAAGTCGGCCGCCTCGTCCTCCAGGGCGACACGCACCACCCGGCCCCGCCACACCCGCGCCAGGGACTGCTCCAGCAGCGGATCCCCGGCGGGAATCACCAGCACCCCCTCCGGTCCCAGTCCAGCGGTGATCTCGCACTTGGCCTGGCCGATCGCCTCCCGGCTGCCCAGCCGGCCGATATGGGCGGTGCCGATGTTGGTGATCACGGCCACATCCGGCTCGGCGCAGCGGCTGAGGCGGTCGATCTCCCCCAGGCCCCGCATTCCCATCTCCACCACCAGGGCCGCGGTGCCGGTGTCGGCCTTCAGGACCGTGAGCGGCGCCCCCACGTCGTTGTTCTCGTTGCCGCTGCTGGCCACCACCGGCCCGAGGGGGGCCAGGGCCGCCCGGATCAGTTCCCGCGTCGTCGTCTTGCCGGCCGAACCGGTCACCGCCACCACCGGAAGCCCCAGCTGGCGTCGCCAGAGGCGGGCCAGCTGCTGGTAGGCCGCCAGGGTGTCGTCCACGGGCCAGATCGGCCCGCCGCCGCCGGTCACCAGCTCCGCCAGGGCCGACCCGTCCAGCCGGTCCCGCTGCACCACGGCCGCCGCCGCCCCGGCGGCGAAGGCGTCAGCCACGAAGCGGTGACCATCGAAGCGCTCCCCCACCAGCGGCACGAACAGGGCGCCGGCCAGATCGCCGCGGCTGTCGGTGCTGACGCGACGGATGGGGGCGCGCGGGGCGGTTCCGGGGGCCATCAGGGGCTCGCCCCAGAGCTGGCGCAACGGCTCGAACGGCAGCAGCATCAACCTGAAGTTCCGGGATCGAGCAGGATCATGCCGGACCCCACCAGCGCCCCGCGGGCCAGCAGGCGCCCCTGGCCGTCCACCAGCTCCAGGCGCTCATAGCCCAGCCCCCGGGCGCGCTCCTGCCAGCGTTCGGCCCAGCGGCCGCGGCCCGCCGGGGCAAGGGCGGCGTAGGTCGGCGCCATCGTCAGCACCAGCAGCCCCTGGGCGGGCTCGGGGTGGGCCGAGGCGATCAGGTGCTGCGGGTCATCCTCCGCCAGCAGGGCCAGAAGGGGGTCGAGTTCCAGGGCGGGCGGCGGCTCGGCGTCGGCCGGCGGCGGGGCGCTGGGCATGGGGGCCGCCTTGGATAGGGGCGGCGGGGTGATCGCCGTGGGCGGGGAGCTGGCCGGCGTGAGGGCGACCGGCGAGCTGCCGCCCGGCGAGCTGGCGGCTGGAGCGGAGATGCCTGGTGGCGCCGGGGTGGCCGGAGCCACCAGGGGGGCTGCAGGACCTGCCGCCGGCCTGGCGGCACGGTGGCTCAGCCCGCGCCAGGCCTGGCCCGCCAGGGCCAGCAGCAGGGCCAGCAGGGCCGCCAGCAGCAGGGGCCAGAACAGGGGTGCCAACCCTTGCGGCCAGAAGCCCGGCACCGACAGATCCCCTTCACCGTTGCGGCGCCAGAGTTCCCGCAGCTTCAGGCGCAGGGAGGCCAGCACGGCCCGCAGGGCCTGGCCAAGCCGGCCCCAGGGGCTCGCGTAGGGCGCCGGCAGCTCGGAAGGTGGCGGAACCGGATCAGCCATGGACGCCGGACACGGGGAGCTGGCTCAGGAGTCGTTGCGGCGGCGCAGCAGGGCCAGGGGGTTGCGGGGCCGCTGGGGCGGCGGCGCCTCCTTGGGGGACCCCTCCGGCCGGGAGTCGTCATGGAGCAGGCTCGGATCCGCCCCCTGACCCTGGGAGAAGCGCTCCACCTGGGCCGCATCGGGGGTGGGCTCCTTGACCCCGCAGACCTCCCGGTACATGGCGTCGTACTCCAGGGCGGAGCGGTTCCAGCTGAAGTCGGTGGTCATGGCCCGCCGCTGCAGTTCCTGCCAGCTGGGCTCGTTGCGGTAGGCCTCCCAGGAGCGCACGATCGTGGTGTAGAAGTCGATCGCCTCATAGCGATCGAAGCCGTAGCCGGTGCCGGTGCCGGCGGTGGGGTCGTTGGGGGGCACGGTGTCCACCAGGCCGCCGACGCGGCGCACCACCGGGATTGAGCCGTAGCGCATCGCCAGCATCTGGCTGATGCCGCAGGGCTCGAAGCGGCTCGGCATCAGGAACGCGTCGCTGCCGGCGTAGATCAGCCGCGACAGGGCGTCGTCGTAGGTGAGGAACACCGAGAAGCGGCCCGGGTGGCGCGCCGCCATCTGCCACAGGCCCGACTCGTAGCCCCGGTCGCCGGTGCCCAGCACCACGAACTGGCTGTCGCTGTAGGCCAGCACCCGGTCGGCGACCTGCAGCAGCAGGTCCACCCCCTTCTGGTCCACCAGTCGGCTCACCATCCCCATCAGGTAGGAGCGGGGGCTGACGTTCAGTCCCATCCGTTCCTGCAGCAGCCGCTTGCAGGCGCTGCGGCCGCTGAGGTCGCCGGAGGAGAAGGGGGCCGGCAGGGTGGCGTCGCTGGCGGGATTCCAGTCCTCGGTGTCGATGCCGTTGAGGATGCCGCGCAGCTTGCCACTGATGAAATTGAGCAGGCCGTCGATGCGCTCGCCGTACTCGGGCGTGCGGATCTCCATCGCGTAGGTGGGCGAGACCGCATTCACCCGGTCGGCGTAGAGCAGGGCCGCCGCCATGGTGTGGTCGCCCTGCATGTACCAGGGGCACCAGGTCATGCGGTCCAGCTTCCAGCGCCAGGGCCCCTGGTAGCGGAGGTTGTGGATGGTGAACACGGTGCTGATCTCCGGGTCCTGGTGCATCCACACCGGGATCATCCCGGTATGCCAGTCGTGGCAGTGCAGAACCTGGGGTTTCCAGCCCCCGTTCCAGGCGAATTCGGCACTGGCGTTGGCAAAGAAGGTGAAGCGCCAGTCCTCATCTTCGCCGCCATAGATGCGCTCGGGATCGAACACCGGATGGCCCACCAGATAGATCGTCAGACCACTGGTGGGGTGACGGGTTTCGTAGATGGCGAAATCCGTGCCCATGGCATGGCCCCGCCACATCGGTTCGGCCGGAATCTCCAGCCGACTCCATAGTTTTCCGTAGCCCGGCATGATGATCCGCACGTCATGGCCCAGCGCCGCCAGGGCCGGTGGCAGGGAGCCCACGACGTCGCCCATGCCCCCCACCTTGATCATGGGTGCGCACTCCGCAGCGGCAAACAGAACCCTCATCCGCGCTCGATCGCTGGTGCGCCTGGAACTCTACGGGCTGCCCAGGAGCGCTCCGGTTGCCGACGTCGGCGGGCTCAGGGCAGCACGGTCACCGGTGTGCCGACCTGCACCATCTCGAACAGCTCCCTGACGTCCTCGTCGAACAGACGCACGCAGCCATGGGACACGGCACCGCCGACGCTGTTGCGATTCGGCGTGCCGTGGAAGCCGGAGGTCACGCATCCCTTGACCTCCAGGTGCTCCTGGCCGTTGAAGCCGCGCCGGCCCTTGCAGTCGCGGTGGAAGCCGATCCAGCGGGAGCCGAGGGGATTGGTGGGGCCGGGGGGGATGCGCACACCCTTGGCGGGATGCTCCCAGATCGGATAGGCGGTCTTCTCGATCACGCGGAACGAACCCACCGGCGTCTCCCAGCCGGGCATGCCCACCCCCACCTTGAAGCGGCGCCGTTCCCGATCGCCCTCCATCACCTTCAGCAGCCGCCGCCGGCGGTCGAGGACCAGCTGCAGCGGCGGCGCGGCGGGCTCCACCGTCGTCGCTGCCGGCACCGGACTCGCTGCCGGCTCGCTGCCCGGGGCGGCGGCCAGCGCGGGCTGCAGCGACCACCCGGAACAGCAGCTGAACAGGGCCAGAGCCAGGGGCAGGGTGGCTTGGCGCTTCACGGTGGCCTCGGCCGGAATCAATCTGCACGTTGGACGTTAGCGAGTGGAGCGCAGCCACGGGCCGGGGCCGTGACCGGAGCCGACCAGGCGCCGGTCTAAAGTGGTAGTTGGAGATTGACGGTGCATCCGATTGCAGCAGCCATTGCACCAGCAATGGCGGCCTTTGTTTCCACTGTCACGGTTGCAAGGGTTGCACCGTTTCGCCGTCAGCACCTCAGCCGTTCTGCTCATGGGTCTGGAGATCGTCGCCCCATCACCCGGGGCTCCGGACCATCAGCACGGTCTTCTCTACAGCTACAAGAACGACACCGTCCCGCCACGCTGTTCGCGCAGTTTTTGGCTGCTCCAGAAGAGCAAGAAGGTGTGGTTCCTGGTCGATGCGCACCAACGAGACAAGAACACCGAAGCGGCCTTCTTCTACCGGGGCCGCAGAATTCTCTACCGGGGAGACCTGCGCGCACTCCCTGCGGAACGGAGGAAGACCCTGGAAGCCAACAGCATCGTGTGGGGGCAGTCCCTCGCCCATGGCTGGGGACGGGGCCCCGACGGCACGAACCACTACCTGCACCTCTGGACCCGCTGGTCCATCTTTCAGCCAGCCCGTTGCCATCCTGAGTACTTCACGATGACGTTCCTGCCGCCCCATCAGCGCTGATCGGGTGGCACAGGGACAGGCCGTTGGTCCCATCATCGATCCGGCGGTAGCGGATGGTCCATCCGTAGGCGCTGCGCAGCTTCAGGAGCATCACCAGGCCCCAGTGGGCCTCCCTGGCGAGGGGATCGTGGCCGCTGGTCTCGATCGCCTGCGCCACGGCCGCCAGGGCAGCTTCGAAGTCGAAGGGGGCGCCGCGGTCGAGGATCTGCACGCAGAACTGTTCGCTGGTCACCTGCACCGACAGCTGGACCGGCGGCGGAGGGTCGAGCCCGGCGTGGGCATGGCGCACGGCATTGGTGAAGCCTTCGACAAGCGCCAGCTGGGCCTGCATCCAGAGTTCCGGGGGCACGGCCGGATCACTCAGTTGCTCAAACCAGCCGAGCACCGTCTCGATGGCATCGAGATCACTGTTGACCGTGAGCTGGCTGGGGGGCCGATCGGAGTCCGAAGGCGGGGGCCCGATCATGCCGCCCCGGAGTCCTTGCTGAACAGCACCAGAAAGGTGCGGACGATCAGCTTCAGGTCGTAGCCCAGACTCCACTTCTGCTGATAGCGAAGATCCAGCCGGATCACATCCTCGAAATCCCGGATCGATGATCGGCCGCTCACCTGCCATTCCCCACTCAGGCCTGGCCGCACATCGAACCGCTGCCAGCTGGGAATGGCGTAGCGACGCACTTCATCCGGGGTGGCGGGCCGGGTGCCGATCAGGCTCATGTCGCCGATCAGCACGTTCCAGAACTGGGGCAGTTCATCCAGGCTGGTCTTGCGCAGGATCCGGCCCACGCGGGTGATCCTGGGGTCGTTGTCATTCTTGAAGAAGGCTCCCTGGGCCTGGTTCACCACCCGGTCCTTCAGCTGTTCGGCATCACTCACCATGGAGCGGAACTTCCAGATCCGGAAGTGACGGCCCATCCAGCCGCAGCGCACCTGGCTGAACAGGATCGGCCCCGGGCTGTCCAGGCGGATCGCCAGGGCGATGGGCAGGAACAGCACCGCCGTGACCCCCAGCCCCACCAGGGCGCCGCCGACATCCAGGCAGCGCTTGACGGTGGAGCGCACCGAGGGGTGGGTGAGCGGTGGCCGCTGGTCCTCCTCCCGGGAGAGCTGGGGCAGCAGCCCCTCGGAATGGGCCGTGATCGGCAGAACCTTTTCCAGTCCCGTCATCTGCAGGGCCAGGAACACCTGACGGTGCAGGCTCCAGGCGGCCAGCGGGACCCCGCGCTCCTGGGCCGTCTTGATGGCCCCCACCAGGGCACCGATGCCGCTGCTGTCGATGTTGGCCGTGCCGCCGAAATCCAGGACCACCTGCCGCAGGCCCTCCACCTCCGCCAGCCAGCCGGCGAATCCGGAGCGGAAGGCCACGGCTTCGATGACGGTGAGCCGGGGCGGCAGCTGCAGGATCAGCACACCGTTGCGCACGGTCCTGGCGAACGGATCCGGGGAGGAGGGGCCGCCCATCATGGCTCCGGGAAGTGGGACCGGAGACTCCGGCAGAGGGTCTGGGCTGAGCTGTCGGTCACGTCGCTGATGGACGTTTTGAACGGAGCCTCGAGAAAGCGCACCAGATCTCCCGGAGCCCAGGCGATCGGCACACCCATCTGCTTCAGGGCCAGGGCGAGTTCCACCTGGTGATCGTCGACATGTTCCTGATAGCGGACACTGCGGGGCACCAGAATGAAGGGCTGCTCCAGTTCATCGAGCAACAGGACCGTTCCTTCACCACAATGGGCAATCACGACCCGCGCCTTTTCCACCAGGGCCCGAAAGGAGTCCTCCTTCACTAACCGGTACACGGTGGCACCACTGGGCAGAAACGTGCAGGTGCCGTACTGAACAACGATCTCCTCATCGATGAGCTCCTGCTGGATCAGCAGCTCCATCCACTGCATCAGCCGATTGAACGGGAACTGTTCCGTCCCCACGCTCACCAGGATCATGATCCCACCTTGCCCTGGACAAGTTCGGCGCGGGGATAGCGACGCTGCAACTGGGGCCAGTGCACGTAAAGGATGTCAAGAAACGGCCGAACGAGCCGCGCCGAGAGGCTCAGGGTCTCGATGCGGGTCACGGACTCGATGAACACGGTCTTGCATCCGAACAGTTTACCGAGCAGCAGAAAGGGGACGCCCACACCGGCGCCGGTCGAGACGATCACATCCGGCCGCCGGCGGCGGATCACCTGCAGCGCCAGCCCCAGGTTGCGCAGCAGATTCGGCAGGTTGCGGTTGGTGGGGCTGTGGGCCCAGAGCACCTCCTCTCCCGCCAGCGCCGTTTCCGTGGTCGGCGTGCGGAAGGTGATCCAGAGATGGGGATGGCGCCCCCAGAAGTCGGCCAGTTGCTGCAGGGCCTTGAAATGCCCCCCCGACGAACAGACCAGCAGGATCTTCATGGCCCCAGCTCCCCCTGAATGCGCCGCCTCTGGCTGTCGCCGGTGGAGCGCAGCATCCGGCCCTCCAGCCAGCGATAGGGACCCTCCGGCAACACCAGCAGCAGGTAGGCCGCCACCAGGGTGATCAGGGTGCGACGCGGTTCCTCCAGCAGCACCCTCCAGTCGGTGGCCAGGGATTGGTGCAGCAGGCGCACGGCCATGGCCCCATCCCGCTGACGGGTGGCCCGCCGTGCCAGGTAGCGCAGCTGGTAGGCCCGGGCCCGGGAGCCCCATCGGGCGATGAAGTCGGGGTGGGTGGCCTCCGTCTTCACCAGGATCCGCTCCCAGGAGGCGTACTGCTGCATCAGGTTGGCGGAGAGTCCGCCGCTGCTGATCCGGTAGAGAGTGAGCGGTTCGGGAATGCCCTCGATCTGCCACCGGGTCTGGAGGGCGATCCGCAGCCAGCACTCGATGTCTTCGGACTGTCGGAAGCTGTCGTCGAAGAAGAAATCCTCCTCGGTGCCATAGAGATTGGCGGTGAAGCGAATGGCCTCAAAGACCTCCCGGCGGATGACGACCGCGGAGCCATTGCCGATCGGATTGCGGCAGAACACCACCTGCGGGGTGATATTGCGCAGGGTCGGCATCTGGTGGAGGCCGATGGGCCTGGAGGCCTCATCAATAAAACTGGAACGGGAAAAACTCACCCCCACCTCGGGCCGCGCCTGCAGATGGGCCAGATGGCGCTCCACCTTGGTGGGCAGCCAGAGATCGTCACTGTCGAGAAATCCCAGAATCTCCCCCTGGGCCTGGCGGATCCCCGTGTTGCGGGCGCCCGCCAGACCACGATTGCGCTGGTGCACAATCCGCAGGCGAGAATCCTCGTAGCCCTGGCAGATCTCCACCCCATCATCGGTGGAGCCGTCGTTCACCACCAGGATCTCGAGGTTGGTGTAGGTCTGGGCCAGCACCGATTCCAGACTTTCGCGCACCGTCGCGGCGGAGTTGTAGAGCGGCATCACCACCGTGACCAGGGGAGAGCGGCTCATGGACGGGGGTTCAAGGGCACGGGGGGCGTCGCAAAAGCCATCATGACCGTGTCTTGCCCTGGCGGCCACCCAGGCGGCGCCAGGGTGCCAGCAGCTGACGGGCGAAGACAGCCACGGTCGTGAGCAGCGTCCGTCGTGGCTGCCGCAGCAGAAGTCGCCAGTCGGAGCGCAGGGCGCGGACCATGAAGTCGGTGCCGATGGCGGGCGTGCCCCCCAGGCGCAGGGAGCGCCGGGCCAGGTAGCGCAGATGAATCGCCTGGGCGGTGGCGAAATGCTGCGCCACCAGGTCGGGTGCATAGCGGCGGGCTTCCTGGATCAGCCGCAGCCAGCCCTGCTCCATGCGCTGCAGGCTGGAGGAGAGTCCCCCCACCGATGTCCGGTAGTAGGTGAGCACCTGGGGCAGCCCGGTGATGCGCCAGCGGCCGTCGCAGGCCACCCGCAGCAACCATTCCAGATCTTCCGAGTAGCTCATGTCGGAGACGAATCCACCCACCGTGGTGAACACCTCACGGCGCAGCACCCAGTTGGAGGTGGTGTTGGTGGGGTTCTCACAGAGGAAATCCACGGGTCGATAGGTGGTCCGGGGCTGGGCCGCCAGATGACCCGTTGGCGTCCCCTCGGGAGAGAGGAACGCGACGCGGGCGAAACTCACGCCCACGTCGGCATGGTGGTCGTGGTACGCCACATGCAGGCGCAGTTTGTCGGGATGCCAGAGGTCATCGGCATCCAGGAAGGCGATCAGGGGCGCCCTGCTCAGCGCGACGCCGCGGTTGCGAGCCCTTGAGACCCCCGCATTGGGCTGGGGCACCAGCTGGATGCGGGGATCGTCCCCGAACAGGCGGCCCATGATGGCCAGGCTGTCGTCCGTGGATCCGTCATCCACCGCGATCAATTCCCAGTCGCTCAGGCTCTGCGTCAGCACCGAGCGCAACGTCTGGGCGATGTGCGGCGCCGCGTTGTAGACGGGGACCACCACCGAAATCTTCGGTGTGTTCAGCCCTGCTGGATCGGGAACCACCGCGGCGGTCTCGTGCGGATCGGTGGGCGTCATCGCGGCGGCTACGACGTATGGCTGGAACGTCGGGCTCCTCCGATCCGACGCAGGAGCGCCTTGAAACGCCCGATCAGGGTGATCCAGGCCATCCGCAGGCGCTTGCTGTAGTAATCGAACTGGTTGATCGTCGGCGGCTGACCCGCCTGGAAATGGTTCAAACGACGGGCAGGCAGGAGCTTGGAGGTCCAGTCGACGGAGTCGATATGGCGAAACTGGGCATGGCCGTAGCGGGCCTGGAGCTTCTCCTTGATCTGATCAGGCGTGCGGTAGGGATAGTGGCGGTTGTAGAGCCGCTGGGAGCAGGCCTTCTTGAGCCCGTCGGGCCACTGGGGGGCCACCGCTTCGTTCCAGGGTTGATCGGGCTGGTTGCGGAAGAAACGGTATTCGCGCCAGTTGGCGGAGTAGTAGCGGCGCCGTTCGGTGATGGGCCGGCTGGTATCCAGTCTCTCGGCCTCCCAGTTCTTGTAGTCGGTATCCGTGTAATAGAACTGAAGATTCCAGGCCGTCACGAAATCGGCCTTTTCCTGATTCGCCTTGGCGAGCACATCTCTGGGGTCGCCATCGAGGAACTCGTCCCCGTCCAGCCTCAGCCACCAATCCTGATCGGTCAGCTCATGATGGTATCGGTTGTAGACGATGGAACGCATGCCATCACGGAAGGGTACAAGGAGTTGCTCCTCAACCACGATGGCCGGATACTGCTGGGCAAGGCCATTCACAGTTTCCCAGGTACCATCGGTACTGCCGTTATCCAGAACAAAGATACGATCGCAGAACTTCAGTGCGTGATGTAGACAATCTGCAATGACATCGCCCTCATTCTTGATCAGACAAATGGCGTAGATCTTCACGAGTGGATCAAGCGGGCGGACATCTTGATTGGCTCTGATGGCAGCCACAGCGCCACTGACGTGCTCCAGACCTGTGGCAGGAGCCGCGAGGCTGGAAGGCTTCCATCACCATAACCGCGCTCTGGAGCCGTTTCACAGGGCTGCGGGCTGAGAGGTCTGAATCCTTCGCAATAGCCGCTGTCCCATGATCAGGTAGATCGGTTGAAGGGTGAGATGGGCCGCTGCGACGGCGACGGCGACACCCAGGGATCCCCATGTCGTGCCGATCAGAATGGCCACGGTGAGGGCCGCCGTGAAGACCACGTTCCAGAGCAGATCCACCTGGGGTAGGCCCACGGCGCGGAACAACATGGCGGAGGCGTTGGCAAAGGGTCGAGAAAGGGCCGACAGGCAGATCAGCATGAGAATGGGCACTGCGCCATCGGCCACCCACTTCTGACCAAAGACGACCGGCACATACAGAGGCGCAAGGCTGCACTGCAGGGCAACCACGGGCACGATCACCTTGGTGATGGTGAGCAGATTCTTTCTGAAGCGCTCCTTGAGGACGGCGGGTTGGCCGCGAACGTCACAGAAGTCGGAGTAGAGGGAGACCGACAGGGCATTGATCACACTCAGGCTCAGACCCAGTCCGGCGTTGAAGGCGAAGTAGTACACGCCAAGCGCCTTGACACCGATGAAGCGACCGATCACCAGATAATCCACATTCTCCCGGAAGGTGTTGAGCAGCTCAACCCCGAGGATGCGACTGCCGAACTGGAGCACGGACTTCCAGCGCTTGAGCGTGAACGCCAGGGCAGGCCTCCAGGGCTCGAAGCGCAGCATCATGGCAACCCAGACCGGGGCTACCAGCAACTTGGGAAGCACAATCGCCCACATGCCCATCCCCATCAGCGCAAAGATCCCCGTCATCAGGTTTTCGCTGGCGACGGCTGTGAGGTTGGTCATGCTGTAAAACTTCAGCCGATTCTTTCGGCGCACCAAAGCCGACTGGACCATGGAAAGTGGGTAGATCAGATAGCTGAAACTCACCACGATGATCGGCACGATCAGTGCGTTGTCGTTGTAGATCCTGGCAAAGACAAACGAACCAATGATCTGAATAAGACATAGGCTGAAGCCGATCAGCCAGTTCAGACTCCATGCCGTCTGACAGATCTCCTGGACCTCATCCGCATCGGCCTGCACGATCTTGTCGCCGATGCCGTTGCGTGTGAAGACCTTGACCAGCTCGCCGGAGGTCAACACGATGGCCGCCAGGCCATAGTCCCTGGGGCTCAGCAGCCTGGCCAGCAGAACGGTGGCCACGAGCCGCGAGACCCGAATCCCCACCTCCCCTACACCCATCCAGCCGATGTTGCGGATGAATCGGTCCTTGGGGATGAATTGCTTGAGGTTGCTCAGCAGGCGCATCAAGGCTCACCCCCCTGCGAAGCTTTCGATGGCTCATCATGGCATCTGGGCATCTCAATGCAGCCGGATAGGGTGTGAATCACGACACAGCCTGCAGCTCCGGCTGAGGTGAGCTCTTCTTCTCCTGAAGAGCCATGCCCATGATCACCATCCCAGGCCAGAAGAGATAGACGAGGATCTCAAGATTCTCTCCAAACGTATACATGAACAAGAGAATGATGATGCCAAGCCCTGCGGAGCCAAGTTGATAATTCGGACTGGCTGCGCGACGCAGAAGGTCAAGGCCCGTTGCCAGCATGGGAATGGCCAGGGCAAAAAAACCGACAATCCCCTTGACGAAAAGAACTCCGGCCCAGGTGTGGTGGGAACCAATGGCCATGTACTCCACCAGGTGGGGGCCTCCCTCCACAACTCCATGCCCCCAGATCGGAGCCTCGGTTTCCCAGCGATGGAAGGCGATACGCTTGAGCGCAAAGCGCACACGCGTGGAGCCAGCCCGAGCTCCTTTGAATCCTTCCCAGTAGTCGTTGATGGCTGTCAGAATCGACGTGGCGAAGATGCCGCCAAGGTAGGACAGAATTCCAAGGGAAATCAGCATGAACGGTTTGCGGAGTCTGGACACCACGGCCGTTACGGCCGGGATCAGGATGATGCAGAGCTGGGCAAGCCTGGACTTGCAGACAAAGCACATCACGATGGAGCCAGCGATTCCAAGAAGTTTCCACTTGCGGTCTTTTTCTAACAGGCAAATCATAAAGTTGATGTTCCCGACGAAACCCAGCGCTGGTCCCCAGGGCGAAAAGAGACGCCAACGAAGATCACCGGTGCTGCCGTCGATTTCATAGAGAGGCACATCAAAGAACTCATTGCCTGGACCACCCACCGCTCGCAAGGGGGAGACGTACAGGACTTCTGGAAGTCCCAGATGGGGGGTCAGCATCAGAAACGGGATGATCAGCAGCGTATGAAATCCAACGATGCATATGGCACGGGTCGGGATGCTGCTACGAATCGGCAGGGCCCCGGCTAACGGGTAAAGGGCCAGGGCAGCCCAGCCTTTAGCCCAGCCAATCGTTGACTTGATGATGGCTCCAGTGCCGAGGTTGAAATTCACGTGCCCTGCAATCAAGGCCACTTGCATGATGAGCATGCCGATAATCCATAGCCAGATCACGGGAGAAATGGAGATCTCCTCATTCTCTTCCGGGTGATCCATCCTGGCCAGAATCTTGATCAACAGGCAACCCAGGAGTAGCCAGCACAGAACCGACCCCACAACATAGAGTCCGCCGACAAGCCAGATGGGATAGGTGCAGATGATCGACCACCACACCAGACGCTCCGGCAAGTTTCCAGGCCGAAGATCATCCTCCGAATGGAAGGCCTTGGAAAGAAGTGTTTTGAGTCCCAATGAAGTCTCCTGGCTAGGTCGAGACCCAACGGGCGAGCCGCTTGATCCAGGGCTTGCGGATCCATAAAATCCAGAGCCCCGTTGTCGTGAGGATGGAGCCAAAGGCTGAGCCAGCCAGAACCAAGGACCGTTTTGGAGAAGTCGCTTTCTCTGGCAGTGTCGGTTCAACAGCAATCTGGATCAGCGGGAAAGCTGCAAAGATGTTGGACTGACCGAGATCAAGTTTGGCTAATGTCGATGCAAAGACTGCTTCGGCTATCTGCTCATTTCGCTTCAGGTTCTCCAATGACGACTGCCTCTGGGACATCATCCGGAGACGGTCCTCTAAGGAACTGATCTGTTGATCCAGTTTGCCAACCTGTGATGCCGCGCCACTGGCATCCGATTGGTAGTTCACCAGGTTCTGGAAGAGAGATTCGCGCCCCGAACTTGCGCCCGTCAATGCAAGTCGCGAGAGGAGCTGGGCGGACGCAGGGCGACCAAGCAAGGCGTTGGCTCGCTGGTTCATCGCCTGCCTTGCTGCTTCCTGACGCTTGATTTCCTTGAGAATCCGAGGATTATTCCGCCCGAACTTTGATAGTTGAACTCTCAGGATCGAAGTGGCTTCGCTGTAATCTTTGAGATTCTGCTGGAAGATCTGATCCACTTGCAGCTTGAACGCATCTGTGGCCTCCGCTGGAGAAAGGCCCAGGCTGCGGCTCAACTTCTGCAGTCGACTTTCCGCCTGGGACTGCTGTGCCGCAAGTTCGGCTCTCTGCTTGCGCAGCTGTTCGATATTGGCCGAGAGGATTTCAACCTGTTCTATCGAGGTCAGCCCAGAGCGGCGCTTGTACTCGGACACATCCTTCTGCGCAGCCTCAAGCTTCTGCTGTGTCTCCAGCAGAATCTTCTGGGTGGGACCTTGCCGCTGGTTGATTTCACTGACGCGCAGCTCACTCAGCCGTTCGACCATGGCTTCATACAAGGCATAGGAACGCTTGCGTGCATCCTCGGGAGACGGGCCGGTGGAATCAATCTGCATCAAGGTCGTATTGTCAATATTCTTGATTCGAGGCTTGGCAAAATCCCCCTTTGGAACATTGGCAATCTTGGCGGCCCTTGCGAGCACCTGTTCACTGACGAAGATGTACTCATAGTTGGCACGGGGATCAAAGGTTGCTAAACCCAGGGATTCACTTGAAGCTGTGGCCTGGCCAATATCTGGTAGGCTCAGATTCACAGCATTGGCGCTTCCTGGCAGAATCAATGCCCAGGAACTCGTATACACAGGCTTCGCAAGTAACAGATACAGAATGCTGGATCCCCAGATCAGCCCATTGGTACATGTGGAAACGAAAAGGTAACGACTCCAGCGCAGCTTGTCCGTTCGACTCAGTCTTTTCCACCATCCCTTCGGATCCGGAACCTTCGGGCCGGGTATGTTTCGGAACTGCTCGGAAAACAGCCGACTCGCCTTGCCCAGGGGCTCTTGCACAGCCTGCACCTTGGGCCTGAATCGTCGCAGGAACGGCGGGAAATATTTCATTCTCTGCTAGGGAATACTGCGATCATAAATCAGGACAGCTGGATTGAGAAACTGGGTTAAGATGCTGAGTACGGCCTGGAAGTTAGTCATCTTGGAGTCATAACAGGCAACACCGTCGTCTGCCATGAGATAGGGATTGTTTCCGTTGTCTGTCGAGGCGCGAAGCAGCTCTTCCACACCCCTCTCATAGACTGTCGTCTTGCCCGATGCCCGTTCTGTTCTCACCAGGATGGCCCGGCGTCGTGCATTGGTGACCGAGGTCCCCCCAGCACAGTTGGCCGAAACCACCGCATGGGACAAGCGTGATCCATAGGGAAAATTCCTGGCCTGGGAGCCGATGCCGGCCACGGAATTCCCAGCTGCAGGGACAGTGAGATTGGAAATGTTGATCTCAACTTCGGCGGGCGTGATCTGAGAAGGCCGAACGATCAGTGGATTGACGATTCCGGTGTCAGGAACAATGACTTGATCACCGGCAATCAGAGGAATGTCCTTAAAGGGTTGCCCAGTGAACGCACCGGAGAGGTCGACCACTTGTCTTCGTGATCCCCGCTTGAACTCCACAGCGGTGACATCAGCAGTGGGAGTGATGCCGCCTGCACGACGCAGGGCCATGGTGAGCATACGGTTGAGCGGAGCCTGGCCAGACAGCTGAACAGGTGTCTGCGTCTGTTCCACATCACTCAGTTCGTTGATCAGAACGCGACCGGGCTGAAACGCGGATCCAATGACAAAGACCTGGACCGGCGCCCACTGGACGACGCTCAGGCTGACCCTGAGGAAGGAGGGTTGAAAAAAGCCCTGCTGCACAAGGGCTTGAGACACACGCTTCTGAAGCTGTTCCGGTTCCAGTCCGCCGGCCGAAATGGCCTTGATGAAGGGAAGTTCAAGGTCTCCATTCAGATTGACTTCAAAGATTCCGCTGAATTCTTCCCCTTCCGGAATGGTCACTTTCACCCGGTCTCCTGGCGAGATCGGTAAAGCCAGAGCTGTGCCGGCTGTGCTGACACTGCACACCAGAGCAAGAAGCCAGAACAGGAACTTCGACATCGGTGTCGATTTGGATTTGCTTTCCCGATTGGCTTGCACAATCAACCCTAGCGCACCCCTAGTCCGCGAGCCAGGGGGGTATCTGGGCGGGGGACTGACGCGCACCCACCCGTGCCCATGATGATTCCCACGACGGATTCAGAACCACCCCACGGTGTGTGTCGATCCGGATCCCCGGCGGGGCTCCTAGGGATCCGGTAACTGGGCCGGCGTGACTGTTGCCGTCGTGGTTGCCCAGCTCTGTTTCATTCCACCCCCTGCTTGACGGCAGCCCCGACACGGTTGGCCCCACCCACGCGCAGGATCCACCCATCAATGCATCCACCGATCGAGGCATCCATCCATCGATGCATCCATCCAAGGATGCATCCATGACCCGAGCGTGGCGTGCCATGGGGGAGCCAGTGCTTCAGCCCGTACCGGAGTCGCCTTGGGCGCGTCCACGCTGCCGGCCCTGGAGGGGCCCTGGCTTCGACCGTGCTTGTCAATGTTTCCCTTGTTGAAGCCATCGCCCCTGCCGATCAACCCCGGGATCGGCAAGCCCCAAGCGGCACGGTTTGGCACTCCCAAGTCCCATGTCAGGTTTTGCGGCCAATTGGTCATGGCGGCGGCGCGGTACTTCATGCTGAGCTACATTCCATTCCAGGGTTGCTCGCGCCACAATGGTCAATATTGTGATTGTCGCCACTGCCAATTATCTCTGGGGTGCGGCCGTCACTGTCCGATCCGCCTTGGAGGCCTGCAGCACAACCCTCAATGCCTATGTCATCAGCGTTGACCTGTCCCCGGAGGATCGGCGGCGCCTCTTCGATTCCTGGCAAACTCCCAATGTCGGTACCATCAAGTTTGTTGACTTTGACCTTGGACAGGTCGACAAGCTTCGCAGCACGCTGCTCGTGAAGAGCAAATCCCCATATGCACGTTTCTTTATTCCCGAGTATCTGTCGGATGTTTCCCGATGCATTTACCTGGATACGGACCTCATCGTGTGTTCGGACCTGAAGGAATTGCAGACGCTCGATCTGCAAGGCAAGTCGAGTGCCTGTGTGATCGATGGTGGCATCGACACCCCGCAGCAACAACAACGCCTTCGTGACAAATTGAAGTTAACGAACCCCCGTCAATACTTCAACTCCGGTGTGATTGTCATGGATCTGGACGCTTGGAGGCGGGGCCATATCCAATCGAAGGCCCTGACGGTGGCGCAGGATAACTATGACCTGCTTGACCAGATGGATCAAGACGCACTGAATATCGTCCTGGCTGACGACTGGTTAGTCCTTGACCCTAAGTGGAACACTTCCAAGGGCAGGGCAGATGTCGGCTTTTCTGACGGCATCATCCACTTTCTGGGTAAAGTGAAGCCCTGGCATGCTGATTATGCGGCCAATTTCCAGGACCGTTGGTTCGCCATCCTGGATCGGACGGCGTTCTCCGGTCAGCGGCCGGTCAGGCTCTTTGGCGTCGGAGCCGCCTATCGTCGCTTCGCTCGCTCCATTCCAACCCTGGAGATGGTGAAAGGAAAGCTGCGTCGAATCCTGCGGTCGGCATGAGCGAACTCCCTCCCCAGGGCTCGTGCAACCGCTCCCAGGCCCCCGGCGTCGCCAACCGCTCCCGATCCGGAGCTCCCGCTTCTCCATGATGTTCATCCAGGCCCAGGCTTGGGCTGTCTGAACCCATCGGACGCCTGGCTCCATGGGCGCAACCAGTGAACAGGTCAGGACACTCAGGTTCTGTGCTTCACTGATAAAGTGCCTGAGAGTTGCAACTTTCTGCTCCATTCCGGAAGCATTGAAGTGCAAGTCCATCGCTCCTGGCTTTCTCTCCCCTTCCCTGATTCATTTCCCTCTGTAACCCCCGTGCGTATCGGCCTGATCAATGCCTACAGCACCCTGAATCTGGGGGATGCAGCCATCTACAGCGCGTTTCGCAAACTCCTGCCAGGTGCGAAGCTGGTTGGCCATGTTCAGGATGAGCGGCCTGACCCCACCCTGGGGGTCACTTTCCTGCCGAACCGGCCCACAGACTGTGGGGCCTACATCAGCGTGGGTGGCGATATCTTCAACAATTCACGGGAATGGTTCGTCACCAAGGCGTTCCTGATGAATCTGGCTGAACTGAGACGTCACTCCCGTCACACCATATTGTTCGGTCAGTCGATTCCCCGCTCCTGCCATGGCCTCAGCTTTCTTCTTCTGCAACGCTATCTGAAGCGCCTGGCGGCTGTCTGTGTTCGCGATGCAGAGAGTCACCAGCGACTCTGTGCGGCTGGAGTTCCCGCCAGATTGTCCTACGACATTGCCTTCGTCCTGGAGAGTTCCCCCCTGGCGGAGGCCATGGCCCGTCGGTGCCTGGAGCACCTGGCCATTGACCCGACCCAGGCGGCCGTTCTGTCCGTCCGTGGGTTTGACAGCATGTATGGCCATGACAATGATGCCTTCGTCTCCAGGATGTCCCAGCTCTGCCTTGAGCTTTCCGCCGCCGGACTCAGGCCCGTGGTGTTGATCCAATCAGGGGCCTACGGCTCGGATAATGATCTGGAGGTGGCCGCTGCCATCCAGGCCCGTGCCCCTGCCACCGCCATCCTGAATCCGTTTGCCGACAGTTCGGCCGTGCCGAGCTGGCAGCTGGCCATGGCCCTGTTCGCCCTGGTGGACCTTGTCATCGCGGTCCGTTTTCACACCGCTGTTCTGTCATTGGCTGCTGGGCGGGTTCCGTTCCATCTCCACTATTCCAACAAGGGCAGGGACCTCTGCCGGCGGCTTGACCTGCCCGGGTGTGATCTGGCCAGCCTCGAACCCACGGCTGTGCTGCCGGCCATTCTGGCCACCCGGGGGCGTGCGTTTGCCCATGGAGCCGTCCGTGAGCAGGTGCAACGGGACTTCCAGTGGTGTGTGGATCAGTTACCTCACAAGCCCTGAAAGGAATTCTCTGCCTCACTGGACTAAATTGATTTGAATTGGCTGTCCATCAATGCACGGACTGGTCAACCGAGCCTGTACTGACGACGTGACCCATCGTCTGGTGGGGTTGGCCATGGAGGAACCTGGCCGTTCTGCCGACCGGATCGTGGAGACCTCTGGCGCTGACTGGATCACCCCAATGGCCACGGAGGGGTCCGTGCAGCTCCTCGAGAGCACGGGAGACATCCTGCCGGAAGGCTTCGATCAGCTGGACCATCGCCATGCCCGTGCCGCCCTGGCTTTTCCTGGGCCGCCACCGCCTATCTGCCTTTGCGATCACAGCTCCCACGCCTCCAGGCAGCAGGAGTTCCGAGCCGGACGGCATGGTCGCCTGTCTTCGCAGGCTCACGCCGACCCGGTTTCGCCGGTTCACGGCGAACGGCACCCATGACGATCCGTCGTTCCTGATGGCCATGGCCGTGCTGTTACCTGACCACCTCCTCGATCCCCTGTTTCCCTTTCATCTCGTCGTGGACCGGGAGCTGACGATCTGCTCCGCCGGTTCTGTTCTGCGTCGCATTCTTCCTGAGCCGGAGTTGCTGGGTCAGCACCTCGACGACCATTTCCAGCTTCTGCGCCCGGATGTGCCGATGAACTTCGCCAGTCTGAGTGACTGCACGGATCGGCACGTGATCTTCAAGTCCGACTTGATTGCACTGCAACTGAAGGGTCAGATCTGTTGTCTTGATGAGACGGACCAACTGCTGTTTGTCGGCACGCCATGTTTGCTGCAAATGGAGGACCTGAAGACCATCGGGCTGAAGATCAATGACTTTCCCCTGCATGATTCGCTGGTTGACTTTCTGTTCCTGCTGCAGGCCAGAAATGAGGCTCTCTCGGAAAGCCAGAAGCTCAATGAGATTCTGACAACACAGCGGGGCGAGTTGCGGGAGTCGACCCAGCGCCTCTCAGCACTGAATGCGGAGCTGGAAGCGGCCCGGCAGGCCGCTGAGGCGGCCAACGCTGCCAAGGACACATTTCTGGCGACGATGAGCCATGAGATCCGAACTCCGATGAACGCCATCATCGGCATGGCTGGTCTGCTTCAGGACTCCCAGCTTGATCCTGTGGAGCGGGAATATGTCGAGATCATCAACAGCAGTACCGACTCCCTGCTCACGATCATCAATGACATTCTTGATTTCTCCAAGATTGAATCCGGCGCCATGCAGCTGGATGAGCAGCGTTTCGACCTGCGTGTCTGCATCGAAGAGGCCCTGGACCTGAGCGTCCCCCGTCTGCTCGACAAGGAGGTGGAACTGGTTCTCGACATCGACCCCCGCTTGCCCACGGCCGTCATCGGTGACCGTACCCGCCTCCGCCAGATCCTCTGGAATCTCCTCAGCAATGCCGTCAAGTTCACCGCTCAGGGAGAGATCGTGGTCACGCTGAGCGCTGAGCCCCAGCTCCGTGGAGTTGGCCAGCCCACCCCATGCCTTTTCACCTGTCAGATCCGGGACACCGGCATCGGTGTGCCCGCCGACCTGATTCCCCTGCTGTTTGAGCCCTTTCGGCAGGCTGATCCCTCCACGGCCCGGCGCTATGGGGGCACGGGTCTTGGTCTGGCCATCACCCGTCGCCTCTGCGAGTTGATGGGGGGAAGCATCAGCCTGGCCAGCGAGGAAGGCGTCGGCAGTGTGTTCACCTTCACCGTGCGGTTGACGCTCGATCCGGCCTCCGCGACGGGCAGCACCCCGGAGCCCCTGGCGATTCCCGCGTCAGCGGCGGCGGTACTGCTGCTGATCGCCAATCGCACCCTCCGTGCCCTGCTCCAGAGGCAGCTGGAATGGATGGGCTTCACGGTCATCGCCCCCGATCTCTGCCAGGTCCCGATGCGGGTCGCGCCGACGGAGATCGCCGATGCCGGCCATGGCGCCGTGGTCATCGATGGGCGTCTCCTGGGTTGCCTTGGGGACGCCACACCTCCGGCCTTTCTTCGGGATCCCCTGTTGCGGATGCGCCCCTGGATCGTCCTGGCCGACCGCTGCAAAGTGGCCGCGCTCACGTCGCTCGCCGAGGCACCGCCCGTGATGCTCACCAAGCCCGTGCGACTCGGCCAGCTTCGGCTCGCGCTGCTTCAGCAACTGCAGAGCGCGACGGAGCCGGGGGCGGCCGGGCCGCCGCCGCAGACGCGCCCACCGGCCCCGGCGGCCGGGGCCCATCGGCTGGCGGATCGGCTGCCGCTGCGGCTGCTCGTCGTCGATGACGTTCCCGTGAACCGACAGCTGGCGTTGCTGCTGCTGCAGCGCCTGGGCTACCAGGCCGAGGCCGTGGCGTCGGGTCCCGAGGCCCTGGCGTCTCTGCAGGCGAACCCCTGTGACGTCGTGTTCATGGACGTGCAGATGCCGGAGCTGGACGGCTATGCCACCACCAGGGCCATCCGGCGGCTGCCGGCACCGTTCGTGCAACCCTGGATCATCGCCATGACCGCCCACGGCCGTCCGGAGGATCGCCAGGCCTGCCTCGAGGCCGGCATGGATGACTTCCTGGCCAAGCCGATCGTGCCAGCCCAGCTCACCTACGCCTTGGAGCACTACCCCCCCCGCGACCAACCCGGGCCCACGCCAGCGGCGGCCGGGCCCGACCCGATCGATGCCGCCGCCTGGGAGGAGCTGGAGCAGTCGCTGGGCGAAGGGGCCGAGCCGCTGATCCAGGAGCTCATCGATCTGTATCTCGACGACGCGATGCGCCTGGTCTCGGCCGTCGTGCTGGCCCACCAGTACCACAACCCACCGGCGATGATCACCGCCGCCCATTCCCTGCGCTCCCCCAGTGCCAGCCTGGGTGCGCTGGCGCTGGCGGCCCTCTGCCGAGAAGTCGAGGAGTCCCTGCGCTCCGATCCGGAGGCATGGCCCCAGATCAGGATCGACCAGCTGCTCGCCGAGGCCGGCCGGGTCACCGAGGCGTTGCGGCGGCGGCGCCCCCCCTCCCCGTGACCCCGCCCCCGATGCCCAGCGCCGGCCCCGCGGCCACGATCCTCCTGGTCGATGACGACCGCATCCATTCCCGCCTGCTCCAGGCGCGGCTGACCGCCCAGGGGTACCGGGTTGTGGTGGTGGACTCCGGGGACGCCGCCCTGGAGCAGGCGCGCCTCTCACCGCCCACCCTGATCCTCTGCGACTGGCTGATGGAGGGCATGGACGGGCTGGAGGTCTGCCGGGCCTGCAAGGCCGACCCCTCCCTGGAGTCGGCCCATTTCATCCT
This sequence comes from Cyanobium sp. Lug-B, assembly GCF_024345635.1. NCBI lineage: Bacteria > Bacillati > Cyanobacteriota > Cyanophyceae > Synechococcales > Prochlorococcaceae > Cyanobium > Cyanobium sp. Lug-B. The sequence continues at coordinate 6,184 of NZ_JAGQBM010000005.1, read as the reverse complement.
CCTGACCTCCCGCTCCCGGGTGGAGGACCGCGTCCGGGGCCTGGACTGCGGTGCCGATGACTTCCTCAGCAAGCCGGTGGACCCCGAGGAGCTGCTGGCCCGGGTCCGCTCCGGGATCCGCCTGCACCAGGCCAATGAACGCCTGAAGGATCTGGCCGAGGAGCTGCGGCAGCAGAAGGCCCGACTGGATCAGGAGCTGGAGGAGGCGGCCAGCTATGTGCGCTCCCTGTTCCCCGAGGCCATGGCCGGAGCCGTCAGGGTGGAGTCACGCTTCGAGCCCTCCCATGAGCTGGGCGGGGATTCCTTCGATTTCTTCTGGCTCGATCCGGATCACCTCATCCTGTATCTCGCCGATGCCTCCGGCCACGGGCTGGCGGCGGCGTTCCCCTCGATCTCCGTCCACAACCAGCTGCGTTCACGCTCGCTGCCCGTCGATCTGCGGGATCCGGCTGCCGTGCTGCAGTCCCTCAACGGCGGTTTCCAGATGGAGCGCCACCAGGGGCGCTATCTCACCATCTGGTACGGGGTGTACCAGAGCTCCAGCCGGACCCTCCGCTACGCCAGTGCCGGCCATCCGCCGGCCCTGCTCTGGAGCCGAGCCGGCGCCTTCCCCAGCCGTTGGCTCAGGACCCAGGGAATGGCGGTGGGCCTGTTCGAGGCGTCGTCCTACGCCAACGAGAGTCTTGAGGTCGGGGAAGGGGGCTGCCTGCTCGTCTACAGCGATGGGCTCTATGAAGTCCCCCGGCCTGACGGCGTGATGGGGACTCTGCCGGAATTCATGCAGCTGGCGGAACAGTGCCGCGGTCTGCTGTCGGACGACGATGGCCTCGACCGGCTGCTCTCCCAGATCCACGACATCACGGCGAATGCCCCGTTCACGGATGATTATTCGGTGATCCGCGCCATGTTTTCCTGAGGGTTCTCGGCGCTTCACGCCCGAGCGATCACGCGGTGCGATCCACCGAAAGTGAGCGAAGGCAGGCCTCCTGATCCGGAAAGATGGTGAAGACCTTTTCGGTGCCGGTGAGCTCCAGCACGATCCGCACCTGGCTGTTGAGACTGCAGAGATACAGCTGTTTTCCGTGCTCCCTGACGCGCTTCAGCACCGCGACCAGGGCACCGAAGCCACTGCTGTCCATGAAGTCGATGCCTTGGCAATCAATGAGGATGTCCCCTGACGTTTCCTGCAGCAGTGTGGCGATGGATGCGCGCAGGTCGGCGCCACTCTGGGCATCAAGCAGACCCGAAGGCTTCAGGATGGATGGATCATCCACGCAAGGAATCTCAAACCCCATTGAGCTTACCATTCCTGCAGGATTGGGGCTTTCGCCTTCGGCGGTCCCGCTGCGCCGCAAAGTCAGAAGAATCCCCCGGGACGGAAAGCCCGACGCTTCCCGACCGGCTCGGGGAACGGCCGGCGTGAAGGCCGGGGCGGCGATGGGCCTCCACCGGGATACGGCGCTAAGGTTTGTGAACAACTCGGGGAAGTGTGTGGCGCAGGCCATGGTCACGATTGAAGAGCTCCGCCGGCAGCCTCTGCCCTTCATCGCGGCCGATCGGGACGGTTGCATCGTGGAGATCAACGATCTTTTCCAATCCACCTATGGCTGGACCCTGGAGGATCTGGAGGGTCAATCCCTCTCCATGATTCTCCCGGACTCCTTCCGGGATGCCCACCACCTCGGATTCTCGCGCTTTCAGATCGTTGGAGAATCCCAGATCCTCAACCATCCCCTGGAGTTGATGACGATCTGCAAGGATCAGCAAGCCATCAATTCAGAGCATTTCATTGTGGCCGAACGCCGAGGGGATGGCTGGGTCTTTGCGGCGACCCTGCGTCCGCTGAGCTGAGCCCGGGATGGCCGAACCGGAGCTCGTCGCCCAATTACGCACAACCCTCGGTCGGCTGGAGGCGGCCCTCGGGGCGGTTGAAGAAGCTCTTGCCTTCACCGATCTCGATGGAATCGTCGAGTGGACCAACGCCTCCTTCGATCGCTTCGTGGGCCTTTCACGCCTGCAGTGCCTCGGCCGCTCCCTGAGCGGGATCCTGCCCCACCATCAGCCGAAGGACCCGGCCGCCCACCGGGCCGGTCAGCCATTCTGGAGGGAGGCGCCCCAGGGCACCGCCACCTGGGAGCTCACCAGCACCCCACCCCGGCGGGTCATCGAGGTGTCTTGGGCCACCGTCAATGTGCCCAGTAAGCCGTCCCTCGTCTTCACCTTCCGGGACCAGAGTGCGATCATCCAGGCCCAGGACCGGCTGATCGATGCCCGCGATCAGCTAGAGCAGCAGGTGGCCCAGCGCACCCGGGAACTCCGGCAGGCCCGGGATGAAGCCCTGGCGGCCAGCCAGTCGAAGACGCGCTTTCTGGCCACGATGAGCCATGAGATCCGCACCCCGCTCAACGCCGTGATCGGGATGAGCGATCTGCTGCTGGCCAGCCCCATGGAGGGGCGCCAGAGGGAGATGATCCAGACCATCCATGAGAGCGGCGACTATCTGTTGAACCTGGTCAACGACATTCTCGACATCTCCCAGATCGAGACCGGCCGGCTGGCGTTGAACCCCCGGACGTTTGATCTCCATTCCCTGCTGGATGATGTGCTGAATCTGTTCCGGCACCAGGCCTCCATCCGCCAGCTGGACCTGCAGCTTTCCCTGGCGCCGGAGACGCCGAGATGGTTGATCGGTGACGATCTCAAGCTGCGTCAGATCCTGTTCAACCTGCTGGGGAATGCCTGCAAGTACACCAACCAGGGGGAGATCCGTCTGGTGGTCGAGGCGACCCGCTCATCGCCGGAGGCGGTGGGCTTGCTGTTCCGCGTCTCCGACACCGGGATCGGCATCGCCGCCGGCTCTCTTCCGTTCATCTTCGAGGAGTTCGTCGGCCACGACAACCCGGAGCAGACCAGCCAGAGCGCCGGACTGGGCCTGGCGATCTGCGCCCGCCTCTGCCAGCTGATGGCCGGGGAGATCTCCGTGGAATCCAGCCTCGGGACGGGCAGCTGCTTCTCGGTCCGCCTGCCCTTCGCGGTGGCCTCGAAGAGCCAGAAGCGGCTCACCGAGCCACCCCCTTCCGACGGATTCGATCCCGGATGGAACATCCTGGTGGCCGATGACAACCGCGTCAACCAGCGCGTGCTGGAGCTGATGCTGGCCCGGCTGCATCTGTCGGTCCACCTGGTCGGCGACGGCAACGCCGCACTCCAGAGCGTCCGAAGCGACCCCTTCGATCTGGTGGTCATGGATGTGGAAATGCCCGGTCTGGATGGCATCTCGGCAGCCCGGCAGCTGCGTCGCGAGGGTTTTACGGAGGTGTACATCATTGCCCTGACGGCCTATTCCTTCAGCTCCCATCGCCAGGAGTGCGAAGCCGCCGGCATGAACGACTTTCTCTCCAAGCCCCTGCGCTTCGTGGATCTCTGTGCCGCCCTCGATCGCTTCCGCCAGTGGCGACGCGCCAGGCCTTCTGCCCCCGCCTGATTCCCGTTGCCGAGTCCGCTGATCGGCGATGGTCTGCACTAGGTCGCCGTGGCACCCGACAGCCTGGCCTGGGTCAGGGCCGCTTCGGTCCGTCGGAACAGGTCCTTGAAGCCCCCGTCGTCCCCGCCCAGCACGCCCACACCGCAGCTGACCGCCAGCGGATGGCGGACACCCTCCACCAGCCAGCCACCCTGGGTCAGGGCGCCCCGGATCCGCTCGGCCAGGGCCGTGGCCGCGGGCCCCTCCAGACCCGGGCGCAGCACGGCGAACTCGTCGGCGGTCACCCGTCCCAGCAGGGCGCTCTCCCCCACCTGGGCCTGGAGCGTTGCCGCCATCTCCTGGAGCAGCCGGTCCCCCTGCGCCGTCCCGAACCGGGCACAGAAGGCCGCGAAACCGTCCAGGCCGAAGAGCAGCAGGGAGAGCGACTCCCTGCTCTGCCGGGCCCGTAGGAACTCCCTCTGACCCGCCTCATGGAAGGGGCGTCGGTTCTGGAGCCCCGTGAGCGGGCAGCGATAGCTGTTGCGTCGCGACTCCAGGTACTGGGTCACCATGCCGCCCAGATCCTTGAGCAGCTGGTGTTCGGTGCCCGCCAGCTGCCGTGGCTCGCGGCTGATCACGCACAGCGTGCCGAGGTTGAAGCCGGACCGGGTCTGCAGCGGGACGCCGGCATAGAAGCGGATGTGGGGGTCCCCCGTGACCAGGGGATTGTCCCTGAAGCGCGCATCGGCGGTGGCATCGCTGACGACCATGACGTCATCGGAGCAGATGGTGTGGGCACAGAAGGCCAGCTCCCGGGGCGTTTCCCTCGGCTCCAGACCCACCCGGGAGAGAAACCACTGACGCTGCCGGTCCACCAGGGAGATCAGCGCGATCGGAACTCCGAGCATCTGGCTGGCCAGCCGGGTGATGCGGTCGAAGTCCTCATCGGGCTCCGTATCGAGGATGCACTGGTCGTCCAGCGCCGCCTGCCGCTCGGCTTCGTTGTCCGGGATCGGATAGGCGGACACCGGTCGTTGCAGCCAGGAACGGCAGTATGGACCGCGGCACCTCAGGGCAGCCAGGGCGCCTCGGAAAAGTCCGGGTCCCGCTTCTCCAGAAAGGCGTTGCGCCCCTCCTGGCCCTCGCTGGTCCGGTAGAAGAGGTGGGTGGCATGGCCCGCCAGCTCCTGGATCCCCGCCAGCCCGTCGGTCTCGGCGTTGAAGGCGGCCTTGAGGCAGCGGATGGCGGTGGGGCTGTGCTGGAGCACCTCCCGCGCCCAGGCCACCCCCTGGGGCTCCAGCTCCTCCAGGGGCACCACGGCGTTCACCAGCCCCATGGCCAGGGCCTGGCCGGCGTCGTAGCGGCGGCAGAGGAACCAGATCTCCCGGGCCTTGCGCTGGCCCACCACCCGGGCCAGGTAGCCGGCACCGAAGCCGCCGTCGAAGCTGCCCACCCGCGGCCCGGTCTGGCCGAAGACGGCGTTCTCGGCCGCCAGGCTCAGATCGCAGAGCAGGTGCAGCACCTGGCCGCCGCCGATGGCGTAGCCGGCCACCAGGGCGATCACCACCTTGGGCAGGCTGCGGATGATCCGCTGCAGGTCGAGCACGTTGAGCCGCGGCAGCCCCGAGGCATCGAGATAGCCGCCGTCGCCGCGCACGCTCTGGTCCCCGCCGGCGCAGAAGGCCCAGACGCCATCGGCGGCCGGCCCCTCGCCGGTGAACAGCACCACACCGATGGTGGGGTCGTCCCGTACCCGGTTGAAGGCATCGCAGAGCTCCTGGACCGTGAGCGGCCGGAAGGCATTGCGCTTCTCGGGCCGGTTGATGCTGATCCGGGCGATCCCATCGCCGCTGGTCTCGAAGCGGATGTCGCTGTAGGTGCCGGCGCTGGTCCAGCGCGGCAAGGCTGGGGGAACGGGGGTCATGGGGAGGGGATCGGCCCGGTGGCCAGAGGGTCGGCCAGATCTGCGGCCATTGTGCGCAGCCGCTGCCGCAGGGCCGCGTCCCTTCGCCGGTCGGTGGGCACCACCAGCAGGGCCAGCGGCTGGGCCAGGGCCCAGGCCAGGGCGCCCTCCAGATCCTTCAGGTTCTGCAGCCGCCGGCCGGGGACGCCGTGCAACGCCGCCAGCGCCAGCGGGTCCACCGGCTGGGGCATGGCGAACAGGCGCTCGAAATCCATCGCCGCCGCCGGCTGGGTGCGGATCGGCAGCTGCTCGAAGATGCCGCCGCCGCCGTTGTCGATCAGCACGACGGTGAGGCGGCCGCCCAGCTGCGGGCGCCACAGCCAGCCGTTGGCATCGTGCAGCAGGGCCAGATCGCCGCTCACCAGCACCAGGGCGCCGAGGGCCTCGGCCAGGCCGCAGGCGCTGGAGAGGGTGCCATCGATGCCGGAGGCCCCCCGGAAGCCGTGCATCGGTCGGGGCGGGGCGGTCGGGTCGGCGAAGCTCTCCCAGTCCCGCACCGGGCTGCTGTTGGCCAGCAGCACGGGCAGCCCCGCCGGCAGCAGGCGGCTGAGGCGGCGGGCCAGGGCCGGCTCTCCGTTCTCTCCGGCCAGCTCCTTATCCAGCAGCGCCTGCACCCCCGCCTCCGCCCGCCGCCAGCGGCCCGCCAGCGACAGCGAGGCGCCGGAGGCCTCGCCCGCCCCGGAGGCCGGCGGTTGCTCCGCCAGCCAGACCGCCAGGCCGGCACTCGCCTGGCCCCGCACCAAGCCGAGGGGGTCGAG
>NZ_JAGQBM010000049.1:0-25361 GCF_024345635.1 Cyanobium sp. Lug-B | reverse complement strand
TGCTGCGGGCACCCACCTGGCCCGATCCCGGCGCCGACAACGGCTGGCAGCGGCAGCGGCTGGCCCTGCTGCCCTGTCCCGGCGGCTGGCGGGCGGCCGCGGCGCCCCAGCAGGCCACCCGGCTGCGGGAGCCCCTCTGGTGTCGGCCGATGGAGCCGCCCTCCGGAGCAGGCGCCGAGGCCGGGGGGGCGGCCGACACGCTGTTCCCGTCCCTCGGCGAGGACCTGCAGCTGGTGGCCCTGCGGCCCCTGCCGGCGGAAGGAAGCGCAACGGACGACGGGGCCGAAGCGGGCGGGGTGCTGCTCAGCGTCCAGAACCTGGGGCCCTGCCGGCGGCGCTTCTCAGCCGGACCGGACTGGACCGTGCTCGGGCCCTGTGACGCCCTGGGCCAGCCCCAGGCGGCCGGCGAGGGGAGTCCGCACCCGGACGAACAGGGGACCCAGCCGCTGGCCCTCGGCCCCTGGCAGCTGGGGCACTGGCGGCTGCGGCGGGCGCCGGCGGGGAGCGCGGCGGCTCAGTCGTCGTGATCGTCGAAGGGGTCGGTGAGGCCCTTGGACGGCGGGCCGAAGGCGGTGTACACCCCGAAACCGGTCAGGGCCAGCAGCACGGCGAGGACCGCGAGGGCCACGGAGAGGGCGGGGGAGGTGCTGGCGGCGGGATCCATGGAGGGGTCTCAGGCGGGGGAGGGGTCGCGGGGCCGGGGGGCTTCCGTCACAACTCTCGACAGCCCAACTCGGTGCGGCCGGCAAGACCCTTACAGTAAGCACCGCGATTCCGTGCCCGAGAGGTCCGAGCTGCCATGGCCCAACGCACCCGTCTGGGAAACCTGCTGCGCCCCCTGAACTCCGAGTACGGAAAGGTGGTGCCCGGCTGGGGCACCACCCCCGTGATGGGCGTGTTCATGCTGCTGTTCCTGGTGTTCCTGCTGGTGATCCTGCAGCTGTACAACAAGTCCCTGCTGCTCGAGGGCATCAACGTCAACTGGAACGGCGTCGGCTGATTCCTCTCGCCCCCTGTCCATGAACATCTTCGGCATCGGTCTGCCCGAGATGGCGGTGATCGCCGCCATCGGGTTGCTGGTCTTCGGACCCAAGCGGCTGCCCGAGCTCGGCAAGACCCTGGGGCGCACCCTGCGCGGCTTCCAGTCGGCCTCGCAGGAATTCGAGAAGGAGTTCCGCACGGCGGTGGGCACCGAGCAGCCGATCGACATCTCCGGTCCCCCCGCCGCCATCACGCCGGCCGCTGAAGCTCCTGCCGGCGTGACACCTGTCGTCACCGAAACGGCAACGCCGGCGGCGGCGGCCGAGGAGAGCGCCGCCCCCTCCACCGGCCCCTCCAGCTGAGGGCGGCCATCCGTTGGATCTGCAACTGCTGGTGGGCCTGGGCAATCCCGGCCCCCGCTACGCCGACACCCGCCACAACGTCGGATTCATGGTGCTGGAGCGGCTGGCCCGCGCCGGTGGTGCCAGCTTCCGCAACCAGGGCCGTCTGCATGGGCTGCTGGCCGAGACCGGCCAGGGGGACAGGCGGCTGCGGCTGCTGATGCCTCAGACCTTCATGAACGACAGCGGCCGCTCGATCCGCGCCGCCCTCGACTGGTTCCGGCTCGAGCCCTCCCAGATGCTGGTGCTGGTGGACGACATGGACCTGCCCCTGGGGCGCCTGCGGGTGCGGGCCGCGGGTGGCGCCGGTGGCCACAACGGCCTGCGCAGCACGATCGCCCACCTGGGCAGTGAGTCCTTCGCCCGGCTGCGGATCGGCATCGGCGCGCCGGGCGAGACCCCCGAGGAGCGCCGGGCCCGCACGGTGTCCCATGTGCTGGGCAAGTTCTCCGCCGCCGACCGGCCGGTGCTGGAGACGGTGCTGGAGGAGGTGGAGGCGGGCATCGACCTGATCCGGCGAGTGGGGCTGGAGAAGGCCGCCAACCGTTTGAACAGTTTTCGTGCCGATCCGCCGCCATCCTGAGAGCATCGACAGCGTCCCGTGAGCCGCCTTCCCGCCACCACCGCCCAGCTGCGGGTGCTGCGCCAGAGCTTCAGCCCCTGCCTGCTGGAGGGGGAGATCAGTGCCGGCGGCTTCCAGTGGCGCTTCCGCTGGGCCTTTGATCGGGGCGAGCTGCAGGTGGAGCCGTCCCTGGGGCGGGCCCTGATCCAGGACGCCCTGCTGCGCTTCCTGCTCAAGGCCGACTACCAGCTCGAACCCGGCGGCGACTACGTGTTCACGGTGCGGGCGTCGTTCTGATTCAGGGCCCCGCGGGCGCCTGGCGCCGCGGCAGATCCCGCCCCAGCCGGCGCTCCAGCAGCAGCTGGGCCACCACGTCGTCGTAGTCGCGGGGGGGCTGGCGCAGGCCGAGCGGCAGCAGCCGCCGCCAGCCCCGGGCAGGGAACAGCTCCCAGTAGCGGCGCCGCGCCGCCAGGGTGGTGCCCCGCTCATCCACCAGCTCCACCGGCAGCAGGGGCTCCAGACGCCGCCGCCAGGGGCCGCTGCCGGTGCCATCGCCGATCACCACGGCAGCCAGGGCCTGCTGGCGGTGCCACTGCTCCAGCCGTTCCCAGGCCGCCTCCGGGGGCAGCACCAGGGCTTCACGGATCTCGCGGCGTTCGGGGTCGGTGAGCACCAGGCCGCACTTGCTGCGGCCCGGATCGAGCCCCGCCAAAGGCCCGGGGGCCGCCAGGGGTCCCGCGCTCACGGGCGCCCCGGCCGGGTGGCGCCGGCGCCGCCCGGCCGGAGCCAGCGCAGCTCCACGGTGATCGGGTCGGGGGTGTCGGCGTTCTGGAGGGCCACCGCCTCAAGATTGGCGGTCACGCCGGCGGGGCGTTCGCTGAGTTCCCGGGCCAGGGCGTTGATGCTGGCGGCATCGAACTGGAGGCCGTTGGCCAGGGTGCCCTGGCGCTGGACCTTGGCGAAGGCGGCGGCCAGCAGCAGGTTGAGGCGGCTGCGGACGGCTTCGGGATCGCGCACGTCGGGCTCCAGGGAGGTGCGGGAGAGCACCTCCCCCTGCTCCACCACCTGACGGTTGGGGCGCAGGTCGGGGAAGGCGAGCACCTGGGCCTCGCCCCGCAGCACGTTGGCGGCCGAGCGGATGCTGACCACCCAGGTGCCGGGGGTGGCGAGCAGCGATTCCAGCCGGGTGATGTCGCTGCGGGGCACCAGCAGGATCTGGCGGTTGGGGGGCTGGCCGGGCAGCAGCAGCTGGAAGGCGGCCCGGTTCGACTCCTGCAGCAGGGCATCGATCACCTGCTTGGCCTGGTCGGGGCGCTGCAGCTGCACCTTGGCGGTGGCCAGGGGCTGGCCGCTGGCGATCACCACGTCGCCGCGGCGCAGGGCGATGACGTTGGTCTCCAGGTCCTTGAGTTCCTTGGCGCCGGCGGCGATGCGGCGGCGGACGCTGGCCAGTTCGGCCTCGGTGCGGCGGATCTCGGCGTCCCGGCCCTGCACCTCCCGGCTGAGCCGGAACCGCTCGGCCTCCAACCGGGCGCGCTCCGCCTGCAGGGGCTGCAGCTCGCGGCGCAGGGTGTCGACGCGGCGCTCGGCGGCCAGCAGCTGGTCGCGGGCGCGGCGCTGGCTGGCCAGGGCCTGGTCACGGCGGCGTTCGGCGGTGATCAGATCGAGGCGGCTGCGCTCCAGTTCGCCCCGGGTGCGGGTCAGTTCCCCCTCGTTGCGCTTGAGGGCGGCGCGGCTGTCCCGCAGGCGGTCCTGGATCTGGTCGAGCTCGAAGAGCCCCACCCGCAGGCGCTCGCTCACCAGCAGCATCAGCCCCAGCGACACGGCACTGATCAGGCTGCCGGTGAGCACCGTGATCACCACGGCGGTCTTGCGGGGCCGCAGGTTGAACAGGCTGAGGCGCGCCTTGCCCACACGGCTGCCGAGCCGGTCGCCCAGGGTGGAGAGAACTCCGCCGAGCACCAGGAGCGCGAGGATCAGCAGCCAACCCGACACCTTCCGAGCCCCGGTTCCGCGATCCACCAAGTATCCCTGCCGGTGGACTCGCGGCACCCGGCGGCGACCGCCCGATCAGCTGAACCGCTTGGCCAGGGCGATGGGATCGAAGACGGTGATCTTCTTGCGGTCGATCTGGACCAGGCCGTCGTTGCGCAGGTCGCCCAGCAGGCGGGTGATGGTGACGCGGGTGGAGCCGATCGCCTCGGCGATGGCCTGGTGGGAGAGGCGCAGGTCGATGGTGATGCCCTCGGTGCCGGGGACGCCGAAGTCGCGGCAGAGCACGAGCAGGAAGCTCACCAGCCGGGAGGACATGTCCCGGTGGGTGAGGGTCTCGATCATGGTCTCGGTCTGGAGGATGCGGGAGGAGAGGCCCTGGAGCAGCAGCAGGCCGACGCTGGCGTCCTGCTCGATGGCCCGCCGCACCGAGGTGGCCGGGGCCGTGACCATCTCGACCCGGGTGAAGGCGATGGCGTGATAGAAGCGGTCGGAGCGCTGGCCGGTGAGCAGGGAGAGCACCCCGAAGAGGCTGTTCTCGCGCAGCAGGGCCACGGTGATCTCCTCGCCCGACTCGTAGACGCGCGAGAGACGCACGGCACCGCGCCGCAGCAGGTAGACACGCTCGGCGGGGTCGCCGGGGAAGAAGATCGTCTTGCCGCGCTCGATGGTCTCGACGCTGCTGCCGGCCAGGCCGCGGATCACATCCAGCAGGGTGGTGGCCATGGTGCCGGGGGCGCCCATGGGGGTCACGGAGCCGGGGGATCCGCTGGATGGGCTGCTGGGGTAGCGGCTGAAGCCACGCGTAGCGCCGACCATCAAGGCGTGGCGATTGGTGATGAACCTATGGATCGGTCTGGCCGATCCATGTAGCCAATGACACTCTTTAGCCGGTCGTCCGTGCGGCTGCAACCACGCTGGGCCCGGCCGGCGCCCCAGCCAGGGCCCGGTGCTGGACCTCCTGCAGGGCGCGCAGGCCCGGTTCGGCCAGATCCAGCAGGGCGTCGAGGCGGGAGCGGGAGAAGGGGGCGCCCTCGGCGGTGCCCTGGATCTCCAGCAGCCGGCCCTGCTCGTCCATCACCACGTTGAGGTCGACCTCGGCGCGGGAATCCTCGGAGTAGTCCAGATCCAGCAGGGCCACACCGTCCACCAGGCCCACCGACACGGCCGACACCTGCTGGCGCAGGGGCGAGGCGGCCAGCACCCCCTGCTGCTGGAGGCGCCCCAGGGCGGCGGCCAGGGCGATCCAGGCGCCGGTGATCGAGGCGGTGCGGGTGCCGGCGTCGGCCTGGAGCACGTCGCAGTCGACCAGCAGGGTGCGCTCGCCGAGGGCCTCCAGATCCAGGGCGGCCCGCAGGCTGCGGCCGATGAGGCGCTGGATCTCCTGGGTGCGGCCGGAGAGCTTCATCAGCTCGCGGCCCTGGCGGCTGGGGGTGGAGGCCGGCAGCAGGCGGTATTCGGCGCTGAGCCAGCCGCTGCCGGAGCCCTTGCGCCAGCGGGGCACCTCGGGATCGAGGCAGACGCTGCAGAGCACGCGGGTGCGGCCGGCGGCGAAGAGCACCGAGCTGAGGGCGAAGCCCATCGGGTCCCAGTCGACGGCCACCGGGCGCAGGGCATCGGCGGTGCGGCCGTCGTTGCGGGGGGCGTCGGCGGGAGTGGTCACGCGGCCTTTGGCGGAGCCGGGCCAGCGTAGGTGGCGCCGGTGGTACGTCTGTTCCCAGCCACTACCGATGGTGTGCCGGGCTGGCGAGGGCCGCTACATTCGGGAGGTGAGCGGCCGGGGCGATCCGTCCGGACCTTTCACACCAACGCTTCCGTGGGGTGTCCATGACCGCCAGCCTCATCGACCCCGGCCACCCCCGGCGCACGGCCGCCCCGGCGCGCACCGAGCCCCTGGCCCTGGTGCCGCCGCTGCGGTTGGTGAGCCAGCCGGAGGGGTTGCTGCAGATCCACACGGCGCCGTTCCGGGGCAGCTTCGCGGCGGTGTTCAGCCAGGCCCTGCGCAGCGCCGGGCTGGGCAGCCGGGTGCTGGTGAGCCAGTTCCTCAAGGGGGGCGTGGAGCAGGGGCCGGCGGGCAGCCTGACGCTGTGCGGCCGGCTGGAGTGGCTGCGGCCGGGCACCCCCCACTGCCTGGATGGGCCGCCGGGGTCCCAAGGGGAGGAGGGGGCCACGGCCGAGGAGGCGCTCGAAGCGGTGGCGGAGGTGTGGGAGGTGAGCCGCGAGCGGCTGCTGAAGGGGGATCTGGATCTGCTGGTGCTCGATGAGCTGGGTCTGGCGATCGCCCTGGGGTATCTGAGCGCCGAGGCGGTGATCGAGGCGCTCGAACAGCGGCCAGCCCATCTGGATGTCATCCTGACGGGCCCCTCGATGCCGGCCAGCCTGATGGCGATGGCCGATCAGGTCACCCAGTTGCGCCGCGGCGGCTGACGCCATGCTCAAGAACGACCACTGGATCAACGAACAGGCCGCGGCCGGGATGCTGGAGCCGTTCCAGCCGACGCTGGTGCGCCACCTGGATCCGGAGGGCCGCACCGGGCCGGTGCTGAGCTTCGGGTGCTCGTCGTATGGGTACGACCTGCGGCTGTCGCCGAAGGAGTTCCTGATTTTCCGCCATGTGCCGGGCACGGTGATGAACCCGAAGCGGTTCAACCCGGCGAACCTGGAGCCGGCGCCGATGCACAGCGACGAGGACGGCGACTACTTCATCCTGCCGGCCCATTCCTACGGACTGGGGGTGGCATTGGAGAAGATGAAAGTGCCCTCGAACATCACCGTGATCTGCCTGGGCAAGAGCACCTATGCGCGGCTGGGCATCATCGTGAACACCACCCCCGCCGAAGCCGGCTGGGAGGGTCACCTCACCCTGGAGTTCAGCAATTCCTCCGGTGCCGACTGCCGCATCTACGCCGGCGAAGGCATCTGCCAGCTGCTGTTCTTCGAGGGCGACCCCTGCGCCACCACCTACAACGACCGCCAGGGCAAGTACCAGCACCAGCCCGAGCGGGTGACGCTGGCGAAGGTTTGAGGGGATTGGGGGATGGATCGGAGAAGGCAGGGAAGGGGCTTCTGTAGGGATATTGACAGTTGGTTATCGGGTCCGTCTAAGTCGATTGGCTGGGGCGGGGCCCATGGGCTAATTGGTTGTCGCGGCAAGTTTCTGCGTGAAAGGGATGGGCTGGGGAAAGTGTTCACGCTGCTGCTGGCTTGGTATGAGGGTGGTTATCAGAACAGTCCAATCTTAGTTACACCTCCACAGCAAGCAACTGCTCTATGTCGATGATTAATCCGCCATTAGACGTCACCAGCCTCCCTTACTCGAGCCGACAGTTAATCATTGTGCAACCAGATGTAGTCGTGGCCGCTGCCCGTGAAGCGGAGGCAAACGCTGCCACTCAATCGGGCGAAACCGACTGGGTTGATGTTTATGGTCGAGTTGTAAGGATGCTTGGGGTGAGGTCCATCTATGGCGTGGCTTTAGAGCTTGCAACTGAAGCTCTCATGGCTTTGGCCAAGGCTCGTGAGAGTGGACTGGACGTATTGCAGATAGGGCATAGTGAGGCCAAGGGATTGCAGTTTCCCCCAGGCCACCCTAGGGAACAGGCGTTGTACGTAGCGCACCCTGCTGTTCCGTCTGTGTACTACACGGCTGCAGCCTTTCATCGCATGTCTTTTGAGCACAAGTTCTCTGAGGCGATTCGACTTCTTATGAGTCTCGGAGCGTCCCACATCGTCGTGGAGCATGTTCATGGATGGTCTAGCGAGTTTTCTGCCAGAGTTTCGGCGGGACTTCCTCAGGACGAGGGCAGTGTGTCCGTTGGCCGAAAAGAGGCAACGTCGTCAAAGCTGCTCTTCGACGCTGTTCTAAACAATAAGAGAGAGCCCATTCTTCCGGCCGGATTGGTTTGGTATCTACACGAACCAACTTGGCAGGTCGTTGCGTCTGGACGACTGGAGTATGGCATGCAGAAGTTCTCGTTGAACGTCGTTTACGATGACGATTTTGGTGTTAACGCAGGTCTTAAGATGAGAGCTCAAAAGGCTGGACTCGAAATCGGCGGAGCTTTCGAGGACCATATGGCTACCACCTGGAAGATACATGGCAAATTCGTGCCGGATGAGTGCTAACAGGTCGTTCGACTCGGACGACCTATCTACTATCCGCCGGACATCTGCGACATTGGCCATCATGAGCGCCGTTGAGATTAAGCTTCAGTTTCGGCGAATTGCGAATGCCCTTGCTGCCGCCGCCGAGGTTGCGGCTGGAACGGGTCATGCTGGTACGACCGGCCGCATGCGTGAGATGCTGGTGCAGCAATTCCTTCGCCCACACCTGCCCCGGAACATCAAAGTCCGTTCCGGGGTGATCGTGGATTCCGCTGGCGCCAAGTCCAAGCAACAGGACTGCGTTCTTGTAGATACGCGGCTCCCACTGGTAGACGTCGGGTCAAGTACCGATGCATTGCTTCTTGCGGAGAGTGTCGTCGCAACCATTGAGGTAAAGAGCTTCCTTAGCGCCCAAGAGCTAAAGACAACGATTGAATCAATTTCGCAAACGACTCGCCTCACTCGTAATGGCATGCAGGTTTACCGGAAGGGGCCTGTCGAAATGCGACTTCCAAAACCGAATTCAATCCTCACCTACATATTCGCTTATAATGGCGCGTCATTTGAATCGCTTTCCCAAACAATTGCGATTGCTTCGTACGAAAAGAATGATGGAGGTATTGCTCCTGATGCCGTCTGCTTGCTGAAGAAGGGTGTTCTGCTCCGGTCACAGCTCATGCCCGTTGTCGACGGGTCTAATGTGCATCTTCCCTCGCTTGCAGAAACCAAACTCACGGCGCAGCCTCTAGACAAAGATGCGCTTCTTGCCTTCTATCATCGCTTGATCGATGACGTAATGCCCCTTCGCATGGAGAACATTGACCTCGATGGCTATTTCTCTCATGGCGATCTTGAATGATGGCCAACCCATCATTCCACCGAGGCCTGTCGCGGCATGCTGCGACAGGCCGGTGAATTCAAACGATCGGCATCCTTGATAGAGTAAAGCTAAGGTTGTTAGCAACTTGACTTGGGCTGAATTCAGATGTCGGTTCCTTCAATGTCAGAGTTTTCTAGTGATCGACCCCTATCGAGAAAAGCAGATGACAAGTTAAATCGTGCTCCATTCGCTGAGCGAGTCGCTGCAGTGTTGCGCGGATTGCCTAAGGGAACTGGACTAGTTGTAGGGATTCATGGTCCATGGGGGGATGGAAAGACGACCGTCCTAAACCTGTTGCGAGCAGAACTCGAATCAGATAGTAATATTGCCACGGTGGATTTCAACCCATGGCGATTCACCGACGAAGCATCTATGCTCGCTGGTTTCTTTCGGGTACTCGCCGGAGTCGTCCGCGCAAAACTGACAACTAAAGTCGAAGATATTGCGAGTTGGATTGAGAAGATCGGTGCTTATGCTAGTGTTATTGATGATCGATTTGGCAAGGCTGGCGAGGCGGCAGGGGCACAAGCCGAGGCAAGCCTTGAAGAACTCCGTGGCAGGCTTTCTGAAGCTCTCTCGAATGCTGATACCAGGCTCCTCGTTCTCGTGGACGATATCGATCGACTCGACAAACACGAGACACATACGCTGTTCCGTCTCATCAAAGCGTGCGCCGACTTTCCCAATGTTTGCTATGTCCTTGCGTTTGATGATGTTGCCGTAGCCAAGTCGCTAGGAGAGCGCTATGGCGGAGGTGACGAGGCTGCCGGTCTAGCATTTCTTGAGAAGATCATTCAAGTACCGCTCAAGCTGCCGGCAGCATTGAAGGAGGACTTGCGCTCGCTTTGCTTTGATCAGATCGATCAGGCATTCAATGCGGCGGGAATTGAGTTGACAGACGAGGATATCGGCGGATTCGTCTCTGGTTTTGATCGCGGCATCTCGATGCGTCTCGACACACCTCGTGCGGCGAAGCGATACGGAAATGGATTAATGTTCGCACTACCGATGCTAAAAGGGGAGGCCAATATCGTGGACTTGCTCTTGATTGAGGCGGTGCGAGCTTTTTTCCCCACGATCTATGACGTGATCCGTGACAACTACGCAGACTTCTCAGGAGTGGATTCGGAACACCTGCGACATGGCCAAGACCGTCCGCGGGCCGCCTCCCTTTTGAACCCTATAGTCGATAAACTAACAATAGACGAACAACAAGGGATTAAGTCGCTCCTAAAGAGTCTTTTTCCAAGGCTGGGGAGAGAATATGGAGGCGGAGGTTATGGGCCTGACTGCCTCTCCTCTTGGGCAAAGTTGAAACGGATATGTTCTCCTGACTATTGCCCTCGATATTTCACCTATAGCGTACCAAAGAGTGATGTACGGGATTCCGAGATGAACGAATTATACGCGAAGGCGGCCAAACAGTCTGCGGCCGAAGTCGAGGAAACCATTGTCGTATTCTTTACTAGCGGGAAGGCGAAGCGAGTGATCGAGAGGATGCGACAGCACGTAGATCAGATGCCATCTGAAGCGGTGGCATCGCTATGTGTGGCTATTGCAAAAAATGGATATCATATCCCCAATCCCCCTTCTCTTTTTACTTCCGCCAAGCCAGTATCGCAGGCAGGAATTCTTATCTCGCATATGATCAGCCGACTCACCGCAGGGGAGCCGAGAGTGATGCTCGCCAAGGAAGTGGTAGCGGCTGCAGAACCCGTCTGGTTTGGTCATGAAGTTCTCCGCTGGCTTTACGTGACCGACGATGCCGACAAGGCCGACAGCAACACGCTAACCAAGGACGAAGTCAACGAGCTAGCAATGCTACTCGTAGAGCGCATCAAGGCACGAGCCAATTCAGGCCAACCACTGTTCAGTGTCGATGTGCCACAGGAGCAATCTCTTCTTTTTGAGTGGTGGCGTGTTGAGGGTCGTGAGCCCGTGCAAGCTCATCTCTCATCAGTCTTTACGGAGGATCCCACGAGCATCGGCCTGTTTTTACAAGCAATGGCTGGTCAGTCATGGGGCCTAGAAGACCTGTTGCCGCGCGTTGGGAGATTAGACGCTAACAGACTTAAGAGTATTAAACACATCTACGATCTTGATGCACTTGCCGAGCTCATCCAGGCACACTTACCCGGCAACTTTGCTAATCCACAGTACTTTTCTGATGGCGCCGAATCCATTGAGCAACAGCTTGCCGAGCAGTTTATGTATGTCTACAACCTATGGAAGAAGGACGGCGAGACACCCGAAGCTGATGGTGGTTCTGACGATAGCATCAATGACTTAGCATCTACAGATGTTGACCCTAACTAAGGGAATTGCTTTTTTGCCCAGCAAGCCCTCGAGTGGACAGGTCACCATCAACTTTCAGTTTTGCAACTTCAGCCTCTCTGCCTGCCACTCAGGGGCAGCGTTTGAAGGATGCAACGCGACCGGCTGGTATTTGAAAGTTGTTGCTCCGCCGCCTTGAAGCTGGATTGAGTTGCCGAATTTCTCAGCCAAAAAAACGTTGTCCAGCTGTAGGAATAGGAGGGCCCACTCAGCAGGAAATGCCATATTCTAGACACTAGTCCTGAAGATGTATGTTTGATTTTGTGGAGGAAAGACTTTATTCAGGCCAGCCTCCTTGGCGATACTGCCAGCGAAACTGGTCGGAGAAAAGGAGGCCTTGACTTGGGCAATGCTTCGCACGATATCATGATGCAGCTTCTTGATCCGTGGACCAAGCAATGTTCTTGAGAGGCATTCTGAGCTGTACGGCCAGCGTAGTTTTCAGTAAAGGCAGCGCATCTTGATAGCTGCGGAGATCGATCTGCTGTCGAGCCGAGTGACTGTCCTTTTCAGATTTCCAGTCGAGGACTCCTTCTCATTCCTTGCAGCTTCTTGCTTGCAGTGCCTCAGGTGTGAATAGTAGCTTGGTATGTGTGCCGACACAAAGCTCAATTGGCGGGTACACACCCTGGAAACCCGAAATCCATGCGCGGATCAGGCCTGAGCGCAAGACGCATGGCGGATTCACGGCAACGGGCCAGGACGTTCATCCGAGTGGAGCGCTGCTGAACATGTCCTCCAGCCAGTCGTAAGCACGCTGATGGAACAGTGAACGCGCCATCTCCTCGCAATGGCCGCCGGCGCCTTCGGCTGTGGTGAAGCGCACGAGGGTCCGGGGACACTGCAGCGCGGCATGCAGCTGCTCCGCGAAGCGCGCGATCGGATCGCCTTCGGCCCAGGCCACCAGCGTGGGGCAGCGGATCTGTTCCGCGCGCCCCCTGAGGCTGTAGTCGCCGGCGATCCGGAAGTAATCGGCGAGGGAATCGAGGCCATGCACCCAGAGGGCCCGCTGGAAGGTCCAGTGCAGGGATGGATTGGAGCGGATCTGGCCCTCCAGGGCTTCGAGATCGGCGGGGGCGATCTCAGGCAGGCGTTCGCGCACGGCAGGCGGGAGCGGCAGGTTCGCCCGCAATGCTTCGAGAAGGTCCCACTGGCCGGGGTCGGCGATGCAGGCCGCAAGGCGGTGCTCCCTGCTGGCTGCACGGGGCGCCAGATAGCCGCCGAAGCTCCAGCCGATCAGCGCCATCCGCTGCGGGTCCACCTCCAGGCGGGAGAGCGCGTAGTCGACCACCGGGCGCACCACGTTCTCCCAGTCGGGGCGGAACACCAGGCCCTGGTGGATGAGGGGTCGGCCCTGGCCGGGGCCGTCGAAGGTGAGGCAGTGGTAGCCGCGGCGCACGGCGGCGGCGGCATGGGCAAAGTGCGCCTCGTGCACGGTGGCGTCGTAGCCGTTGGTGGCGATCACCAAGGGGCGCGGCTGGCCCGAGTCATCGGCACGGTGGAAGTAGCCGGGGAGGGTGGTGCCCTCGTAGGGGATTTCCACGGCCTCCACGGCGGGCGACAGGCGGGCGGCTGCTCTGGCGAACGCTTCGGCCTCCCGGTCGAAGGCCTCCACCAGCCGGACGCCCACAGGGGCACCGAACAGCGGCAGATAGGACGTGCGGTAGTAGTTGCTGGCCCGCAGGTAGGCCTCGCGGACGCTCACCGAGTGGCCGGCCGCCGCACAGGATTCGGCGATCTGAAACACACGGTCGGCGGTGGCGGTCCAGGCCCGATACCAGCTGTCCGGATCCGCGGGCGAGATCTGCGAAGCGGTGACGAAGCACTCGCCGAAATCAGCACCCCCATAGACCGCGTGCGACAGGGCGCGGACGGCTAACTGTGTAGTGCCACCAGGTTATTCCGGCTGACAAAGGGGTGTGAGGTCGACGGGGTTGTGGTGCGACCCAACAGCCCCAGACCTCACGCCCCATGCATACACACCCCAACGCCCGCCTGACACCGATCGGTCGTGCACGCCTGATCCGGCAGCACCTTGATGAGGGCAAGAGGCTTGCCCAGCTGGCCACTGATCACGGGATCAGTGAACGGACGGCCCGCAAGTGGCTCGCTCGTTTCCGTTCAGGCGGGTCAGCGGCACTGGCGGATCGACGCAGCGTGCGCCGCAGCCAGCGGCGGACGCTCGATCCGCAGCAACTGCAGCAGGCCGTGGAGCTCAGCCACCAGCGCTGCACCCTCCGGAGAATCGCCCGACTGCTGCTGGTGCCCATCACCACCCTGGCCCGGGCGATGCGGCGCCTGGGGCTGAACCGGCTGCGCAACCTGGATCCCCTAGCGCTTGCGCTTCTGCTAAGCAGTAGCCACCAGTGCAGCGGTACCAGTGGAAGCAGCCGGGCGACATGATCCATGTCGACATCAAGCAGCTGGCCCGCTTTGAGCGTGTCGGCCACCGGATCACCGGTGATCCGCGTAAGGGCTCCTCACCCGGCGCTGGCTACGAGAAGGTTCACGTGGCGATCGACGACGCCACCCGCCTGTCCTACGTCGAGGTGTTGGACGACGAGAAGGGGCCGACCACGGTGGGCTTCCTGAGCCGAGCGGTGGCCTGGTTCAACGGCCAGGGGATCGAGTGCCGACGGGTGCTCACAGGCAACGGCTCGGCCTACAAGTCCCATGGCTGGCGAAAAGCCTGCCAGGCCATGGGATTGAAGCCGAAGAAGACCAGCCCTACCCCCCCCCCCGGACCAACGGCAAGGCCGAGCGATTCATCTAGCCGCAGGCTTCTGCGAAGCAGTGGACCCTGCTGGAGGAGTGGGCCTACGTGATGCCCTACGGCACCTCAGTGGCTCACAATGAGCTACTGCCCACCTACCTGCGGATCTACAACAGCCGCTGGTGCCACATGGCCCTGGGTGGCCTCACCCCCCAGCAGCGGCTTGGTCAGCTGCAGGCATGAACAACCTGGTGGGAAACCACATCTAAGCGCTACACCTTTATCGCTGCTATCTATGGGTTGGACGACACAAGCCTCAACATCTGTCGAGGTTGAGATCGCAACGTTAGCGGGCACACTCCATGGCACACAGATGATTCCAGCGTCTGATGTGCCAGGGCCAGCGGTGCTGATCATTGCGGGTTCAGGTCCGACCGATCGCAATGGAGACAGTTCTCTCGCTGGGACCAATCATAGCCTCAAGCTCCTCGCTGAAGGATTAGCGGATCATGGCATGGCCTCAATCCGTTATGACAAGCGCGGCATTGGAGCCAGCGCAGCCGCAGGACCGGAAGAAGCTGATCTACGTTTCGATGCCTATGTTGAAGATGCTGCACTCTGGATTCAGCACATGCAGGCAGACTCTCGTTTCTCGAGCGTCACCGTCATTGGTCACAGCGAAGGCTCTCTGATAGGAATGCTGGCAACCCAAGCAACCGGTGCAGATGCACTTGTCTCCATCGCCGGACCTGCCCAGCCTGCATCACAGCTTTTAAGAGATCAGCTGCGACCCAGTTTGCCAGAGGCATTATGGCAAGAGAATGAGCAGATTCTTGCTGCTCTGGAGCAAGGGAAGAGAGTGGCCTCCATTCCACCAGGACTCAACGCTCTCTACAGACCGAGCATCCAACCCTACCTCATGTCCTGGTTTCGCTATATCCCTACCCAGGAGATTGCTCGGCTCACTGTTCCTGTCTTGATTGTTCAGGGAACCACTGATAGCCAAGTGTCTGTCCGTGAGGCGCAAGCCCTGAAATCGGCCAAGCAGGATGCGGAGCTTAGAATCATTGAGGGGATGAATCACGTCTTAAAGGCTGTTTCATTGGATCCCCAGCAACAAAAAGCTTCCTACTCTGACCCATCGCTGCCGGTTGTGCCCGAACTCGTTGAAGGGATCTGTCGGTTTATTCATTCTAGTGAGACGCGCCATGGGGCCAGCCAGTCGCTGTAATGGAACGTGCCAGAATGACGGATTGCGTGGCATCGGTTTTCTGCGTCTGGTGGGCTTGGTTGTTACCCAGTCCCTGAAGGCGATTTCGACTTCGTCTTCAGCTTGCCCCTTCTTTTTTGTCTAGCCATCAGCTGGACGAGGCGTTTCGTGATTTCTCCCTGCTGGAGCGATGTCGCGTTGCCATGGACGCCACGTACAGCTGGGTATCACGTATCGATACAGCGGGTGAACAACGTGTTCCAAAGAGGCGCTTGGGACATGCTCCGGATTGAGCACGCCGACGGCTAACATCCAGATTCGGCGCACGGCTCCAATCGTGCTGAGTCATGAGGCAAGGCTACGGTCCGCCGCTCATCCGGAGAGGAGCAGAGATGCCTCAGCCAGACCCCAGCTTCACGGCCAATGATGGGCTGAACGCCGCCGTGGAGCTGATGCGTTTGCCAGCCGGCACGCCGGCTGACTTGCCCCCAAAGCTTCCGGAGACCGGACTTGGTGGCAGGCAGGCGCTCGACATGCTCTCCTGCCATGTCCTCGGCAAAGCAGCCCAGCTGAGCGCACCCATCTCGCTGGCCCACATGGACCCGCCCACTCCCTGGATCACGTGGGCCATGGCGCTCTGGGATGCCAGTCTCAACCAGAACATGCTTCATGAGATGACGTCCCCTTTCGCCACTCAGGCAGAGGAGCGCGTCGTGTCATGGCTTGCTCCGTATTTCGGGATGCAGGGCGGGCATTTTTGCTCGGGTTCGACCATCGCCAACCTCACGGCCCTCTGGGCGGCGCGCGACTCCTCAGGCGTGCAGACGGTCGTCACTTCCGAAGCAGCCCATCTCAGCATTGACAAAGCATGCCGCCTGCTGGCACTTCAGCTGGTGAAGGTCCCCGTGGATTCGCTCGGACGGCTGGATCGCGAGCGGTTGCCCGACCTCAACGCCGCCTGTCTTGTGCTGACTGCTGGAACAACCGCCACGGGCTCCATCGACCCGCTCGACCTGATTGGCGCGGCGCGATGGACACACGTCGACGCCGCATGGGCCGGCCCCTTGCGACTCAGCCCCGCGCATGCCTCCAAGCTCGAAGGGATCGAAGCGGCCGATTCAGTGGCGGTGTCGGCTCACAAGTGGCTCTTCCAACCCAAGGATTCGGCACTTGTGATGTTTCGTGAGCTCGAGGCTGCCAATGCCGCGATCAGCTTCGGCGGAGGCTATCTCGCCAGGCCCAACGTCGGCGTCCAGGGCTCCCGCTCCGCGGCGGCCATCCCGCTGCTGGCGACCCTGCTGGCGTGGGGTCGCATGGGACTGGCTCAGCGGCTCGACCGCCTGATGGAGGTCGCTGAGTCGCTGGCGGATGCGATTGAGGCGAGTGAGCGTCTTGAGTTGTGGGGTCGTCCGCAGACAGCGATCAATGTCTTCCGTCCGGTGGATCGGCAGACGGATGCTTTTGTGGCGGCCTTGCCGAAGGGCATGCTGTCGACGTGCGTTCTCGACGGCGAGACCTGGGCCCGTTCGGTGGCAGCCAATCCTTCGGTGGATATCGATGGTGTGATCAGGAGTGTGCTGGTCGCCAGCCGCTGAGCAGATGGCCCAGACGCTCATGCGATGAACCTTATGGTCCATTGCCCTTGCCCAGAGCCTCAGACCGCGAAGCTCTACCGACGGTGGTCGCCGCTTTCTCTCTCCTCGCAGGTGCCGCCTTGGTGTGGTTGTCGCTGTGGACGATGCACACTTGGAAACGGCGAAGCCGATTCTGCGCTACCGCAATCACGTTGGCGGCCGGAGTTCCATCGGCTTCCGTGTCTCCTTCTCAGGGTATGGCGTCAGTCGAGCGGCGATGGAGGCGGTCGTCAGGCCGTACGCCCAGGAAAGCATGGTCAGGGTCTACGACAACCCTGGGAATCCCGCAACCGCTTTTCTGATCCCGTGATGGGATCTATGCCAAGGCGAGGGGAGATTGCCTCGGCGGGTTGATAGGCTCAAAGGGCAGGCGTGACTTGGTCCCGTGGAGCATTGTCTGAACTTCGCCTATGGCTCCAACATGCTCATGGCCAGGTTGCGTCAACGGGTTCCGTCCGCGCGTGCGCTCGGCTTGGCGGTGCTGCGGGCGCATGAGCTGAAATGGCATAAGGTCGCCAACGATGGATCGGGCAAGTGCGACATCGTGACGACGGCCGATTCAAGCCGTCTCGTGTACGGGGTTGTCTATGAGATTCCTCTCGCAGAGAAGCATCGGCTGGATCGTGCGGAAGGTCTCGGGTTTGGATATGAGGAGCAAACGAAGACTGTCGACCTGGCTGGTCAGCTCGTTGCTGTGCAAGCGTATGTTGCCACAAGGATCGATCCGGTTCTTCTGCCCTATGCGTGGTATCGGGCCCTGGTGGTTGCCGGCGCCATGGAACACAACGTCCCTTCCGCGTACATCGATGGGCTCAGAAGGGTCCCGGTCATCCACGACCCTGACCAGCAACGCCATGCCGAACAGATGGCTCTGGCTGCCGAGGCCTGACTCCTCCCTCCTTCGGACGGTCACCGCCTACGCTGGCTTCCGCATCGGATAGGCATGGCAACCCCATCATGCGATTCGTAGGGTTTGATCCAGGTGGCGAAAAGGCGTTTGGCTGGGCAGTCGTCGAAGCCACGACAGATGGCCTCCGGTTTGTTGCCGGCGGCGCGAGCCTTTGTGTCTGCTCCCGAGTTTACCGAGCTCAGCGAGCATATCCGGGATGCTGCGCTTGCCGCTTCTGCTGCCCACGCCTTCGTGACACAGGCGGCTGGTTGGCACAATCTTCTTCTCCATGAGCGCTCCCCGTTCTTCCCTGGCGGTACGGAGGTTGCCTACTGGTTTCCAAAGCAGCGAACCTGAGCCCACCCATTGTGGGCCTCTCCACGTCAGGTGACTCCCGCCGCTGACCCGTTGAACCTGCTTCGCTGCTTCAGCGCCCTGACCTGCCTGTTGCTCATGGGCTGTGAATCCCTATGGAGCGCCGTCCATCGTTCGGCTCTGGAGTCCGATATCCGCGCCATCCTCAAGCCTGCAGGTTTCGTAGGCGTATGGCCAGGGCATCGACTTTCTCCCGATGATCGAGGGGATTCGGCCGTAAACGCGCAGGCCTCACGCCAGCACGCATGCTGATCCTGTGGGGACCATGTTTCCCCAACGTGAATCGCAGGATCCTGCTAGGCTCCCAAGCCGCTATCCAAGGCCCCATGGCCGCCACCGCGACCCTGCACTTCTTCTGCGGGAAAGCCGGAGCTGGAAAGACGACCGTTGCCCAGGCTGTGGCGCAGGACACCGGAGCGATTCTGATCTCGGAGGACATCTGGATGGCCCGTTTGTTCGGAGATCAGATGAAGACCTTCCAGGACTACATCCACTTCTCCAGGAAGCTGAAAACCGTGGTGGGTCCCCTCGTGGTGGACCTCCTGAAATCCGGTCAGTCTGTCGTGCTCGACTTTCAGGCCAACACCAGGGCTGGGCGCGCCTGGTTCCGTTCCCTGTTCGAGGAGGCAGGCTCAGATCACCGCCTGCATTATGTGGACACACCAGATGCCGGATGCCTGGCACGGATTGCCCGGCGGAATGAGGAGCAACCGGAAGGCTCCCACCCACTGACGGAGGACGACTTCAACCACATCTCCTCGTTCTTTGCAGCCCCGGAGAAGGCCGAAAACTTTGCCGTGGTTTTGCACTCAATCTGAGTTGACAGCGCCCTGAATGACGGCCCAGGAGCCGTACCCGCGTTGATCATCAGACTTCCAGCTGGAGCACTCCCATGACCCATATAGCCATTGCCGCCGCCTACGACCAACTCGCTCCCAGGTGGCAGGATGATACGTTCAGCACCGTCGATGGCGTACGCCAGCACCAGCGTGCGCTGGCGTTTCTGGGCTCCATCGATCGCGGCTGGGCTCTGAGTGTGGGCTGTGGCTGCAACACGCGGTTCAATCCCTTACTGCGTGAGCACGGCCTTCTTCTGGAGGGGATTGATCTGTCGCAGCGGATGATCGCGTTGGCTCAGGACGCGGACCCTTCCGTCGTGCTGCACCATGCGGATGTCTGTGACTGGAGCCCGCCGCGGATGTACCGCTTCATCTCGGCGTGGGACAGCCTCTGGCACGTGAAGCTTCAGCATCAGCGCGCGGTGATGCTCAAGCTCATGGCTTCACTCGAGATCGGTGGCGTCTTTCTGTTCACCGCCGGAGGACTGGACGGGCCGAGCGAGCACGTCGATGCGACGATGGGACCGGAGGTTTACTACGCCACCCTGGGAATTCCTGGCCTTCTCGAGGTCCTCAAGGACGGCGGATGTGTCTGTCGTCACCTCGAATTCGATCAGTTCCCGCAGACTCACCTCGCCGTGATCGCCCAACGCACGGCCTGATCGACCATTCCGCCATGCCCCTGACCACCACCGTGGGCATCGATGTGGGCGGCGCCCGCAAGGGCTTCCATGCCGTGGCCCTCACCGGCGGCACCTACGCCACCCAGTTGGCCACCAGCGACGCTGAGGAGCTCGCCCACTGGTGCCGATCCGTGGTGCAGGCGAGCGTGATCGCCATCGATGCCCCCTGCCACTGGAGCGCCGATGGACGCGCCCGTCCCTGTGAGCGTGAGCTGAGGCACAAGGGGATTGTCTGCTTCGCCTCGCCCACCCGCCAGGCCGCCGTCGCCCACCCCACCGACTATTTCGGTTGGATGCTGCGCGGCGAAGCGCTCTATCAGGCCCTCGAGCCCAGCCATCCGCTCGCCGTCGCGCTGCCGATCGGCAGCCAGCCCTGCTGTTTCGAAACCTTCCCCCACGCCATCACCTGGCATCTGCGGGGCGGCGACGCCCAGGCCTCCCAGAAGCGCACGCAGCGGAGGGAGTTGCTGCAGCGGGCGGGGAT
The DNA here is from genome assembly GCF_024345635.1 of Cyanobium sp. Lug-B. Classification (NCBI taxonomy): domain Bacteria; kingdom Bacillati; phylum Cyanobacteriota; class Cyanophyceae; order Synechococcales; family Prochlorococcaceae; genus Cyanobium; species Cyanobium sp. Lug-B. The sequence continues at coordinate 5,280 of NZ_JAGQBM010000049.1, read as the reverse complement.
CGATCTGGCACCGCTCACCAGCATCGACCTGATCGATGCCGCCCTCTGCGCCCTCGCCGCCCACCACGTCGCCAGCGGTGGCGCCTGCGTGCACTACGGCGAACCGCAGAGCGGCTGGATCGTGGTGCCTCAGTGAGCCGCCGGGGCCTCGGCGCCGCGGGCCACGGAGATGAGCGCGCCCACCAGGCCGAGGGCGGCCGCCAGGCGAAAGGCCAGTTGCTGGGCCCCCAGAAAGGCCGCCAGGTCGGTTCCGCCCAGCCGTGCCCCCACCTCCCCCGCCAGAGCGGCGTCGGCCCCGGCGGCGCCGAGGCCGTGGGCGAGCAGGGAGGCCGCCAGCGCCGTGCCGATCGCCTGGCCAAAGTTGCGCGCCGTCGACAGGAACCCGTTGGCCACACTCAGATGCTGCGGCGGCACGGTGTTGAGCGTGGCGCTGTTGTTGGGGGGATGGAACAGCCCGCCGCCCATGCCCAGCAGCATCAGCGGGCCGATGATGCTGGCGTCGGCGGCGTCCGGCCCCAGCCAGGACAGGCCCAGCAGGCCGGCACTGATGCAGAGCATGCCGGCCGTGCTGAGGGTCCGCGCCCCCACCCGATCCCCGAGGCTGCTCACCGTCAGGCTCGTGGCGGTGAGCACCAGCGAGAGCGGCACGATCAGCACCCCCGCCATCACCGGCGAGCGCCCCAGCACCAGCTGCGCATACAGCGGCAGCAGGAAGTAGCAGGACACCGCCGCGACGAAGTAGAAGGCGGCCGCCACCGAGCCGCAGGTGTAGGCCCGCGAGCGGAACAGGCTGAGCGTCAGCAGCGGCTTGGGGAGGCGCTGCTCCACCGCCACGAACAGGGCCAGGGCCGCCGCGCCGCCGAGCAGGAGCGCCAGGCTGGCCGGCTGCAGCCCGCCCTGGGAGAGCTGCTCGATCACCAGGAAGGGGGCGCTGGTGGCCACCACCGCCAGCACGGCACCGGTCCAGTCCATGGCGGTGCGGTCCTGGCTGCGGGGGCGGGCCCTGAGGATCCGCAGGCTGAGGATCAGTCCGGCCAGGCTCACCGTCAGGATCACCAGGAACAGGGAGCGCCAGCCGAACTGGCCGATCAGCAGGCCGCCGAGCACCAGCCCCGTGACCTGGGCCAGCGCCAGGATCGAGGCGTTGACGGCCATGGCCTTGCGCCGCTCCTGCTTCGGGAAGACGGCGGTGATCTCGGCCATCACGTTGGCCAGCACCAGGCCGCCGCCCACCCCCTGGAGCACCCGGAAGGCGATCAGGGTCTCCACCGTCGGCGCCAAGGCGCACAGCACCGACGTCACCACCAGGACGCCCATGCCGATGACGACGATGCGCCGGCGCCCCCAGATGTCGGCCAGGCGTCCGGCCGGCAGCAGGGTGACCGTCACGGTGAGCAGGTAGGCGACGATCACCCACTTCAGGACCGGCAGCCCGACGCCGAACTGACGCGCCATCGCCGGCAGGGCCAGCGTGACGATGAACCCGTCCATGTAGACAACGAAGTTGCCGCATTCGACAGCGGCCAGGGTCCACCAGCGCTCGGGATTGGCCGGCGGCGCTTCCCCCGGACGCTGGACGGCTGCGTTGCCCTGGACCATGGCCGGTGCTGCCCTGATGTTGAACTCTCAGGTGCGGAAAGCTAGGGGACGGCGCCAGTTCGTGGGGTTCGGCCCTGAGCAGTCAGAGGGGCCTCCATCGAAATGTCCTTTCAATTGCCTTTATGGACATTTCCGTGACCGAGTTCCGTGCCCAGTGCCTGGAGTTGATCCGGCAGGTGGAGAGCGGCGGTGAGGTGGTGGAGATCACCCGCCACGGCAAGTTGGTGGCACGCCTCATGCCGCCGACCACGCGCTCCGCTCAGGGACCCCAGCCATGGACGACCCTGCGCGGTTCCGGAGTGCTGCACGCTGAGCCAGAGGAATCCGTGCTGGAGGCCCAGGCCTTTGATGCCCTGCGGTGACGGACGGCTGAGGCTGGATCGGCCGTTTCAGACCTGGTTGCAGGAGGCCGCTTCCCCTGCGGTTGTTCAGATCATGCCCCTTGACGTGTCCATGGTGATCCTGCCGACAGGCTGATCGTGGCCACGGGTTTGGCCCACGGGTTGGTGCTAGCCACCCATGACCAGGCCATCCGCAACAGCGGAGTGATCCCGATCTGGAGGGGTACCAGGACGTAGCCCAGTTTTTCCGGCATTGGCCGCTGCCGCAGGCCTGCTGGGCTTTCGCCAGCAGATCGCTCCGGGCCGCTGGGGCCTTGAATAGGCAACAGGCCAAAGCACCGCCCATTCCAGGAGCAAGACATTGCCCTACGTGAACGTTCAGATCACCAAAGGTGCATCGCGGCAGCAGAAGGCCGAGATCGTCAGGGACATCACCGACTCACTCGTTCGTGTGCTCGGCAAGAAGCCCGAACACACCCATGTCGTCATCCAGGAGATCGACGACGAGAACTGGGGGTTCGCCGGGATGCTCACGGACGACTGGAAGGCGGCGCAGGCGGGGACATCCAGCCATGGGAGATAGACCTGCCACCGATTGGGAGGCCAGGTTCCAGGCCAGCCGGGAGCCCCAGGTGAAGGTGCTGGAGAAATCGTTCGCGGGCATCCCCGCCGGTGCCCGGATGCTGGTCGTCACCCCTCGGATCGTCGATGCGGAGGTGTGCGAGATCGCGCCTGGGTCCGTGATGGCAGCGGCGACCCTGCGTCAGCGGCTGGCCGCGCGGCATGGGGCCGACTACGCCTGTCCGGTCACGACCGGGATCGCCCTGCGGGTCGTGGCCGAGCGCTCCTACCTCCGCCTGCAGGCCGGTGTGGAGCCGGTCACGCCGTTCTGGCGCGCGCTTGACCCCGAGAGCGATCTGGCGGGCAAGCTGGCCTGTGGCCGGGAGTTCCTGCGGCAGATGAGAGCGGCAGAGGCGCCGCCCCTGCGCACCGGTCGATGAAACCCAGGATCTTCGAAGGTGGCTGCCTCTGTGGCGCCATCCGGTTCCGAGCCACCGGTGTCCCGCAGAGGCCCCACACCTGCTCCTGTGCCATCTGTCGCAGGCACTCAGGCGCGCTCACGCTCACCTGGGTGGAGTTCCCGGCAGCGAGCGTCGAGTGGATCGGCCCCGGCGGCAGGCCCGCCACCTGGCGTTCCTCCGCCTTCTCCAGCCGGGCCTTCTGCAGCACCTGCGGCACCACGATCGGAGCCATCGACGACGAGCCGATCGTCGCCCTGGCCACCGGCGCCTTCGACAAGCCCCACCTCAAGGATCTGGCTCCGACGGCCCACTCCTACCTCTCGCGCAGGCCGCGGTGGTGGCATGTCGCGTCTGACGTCGAGACACGCCGGGAGGGCGATTCTCCGTGACGGGGCAACGGATCCCTCGGGCCATGATCAGCAGTGCCCCGATGGCCTCAGCCCAGGCCATCGGCTTGCCGGAGTCGGCCATGGCGGCCATTCAGATGGTGCTCGCCACCTATCCCGAGGTGGAGGACGCGATCCTCTACGGCTCCAGAGCCCTTGGCCGCCACCGCCCCGCCTCCGATATCGATCTCACCCTGACGGGTCACGCCATCAGCAACGCCACCCTGGCCCGCATTGACGCCGATCTCGATGATCTGCTCCTGCCCTGGCTGATCGATCTTTCCGCACTCTCCGCCATCAGCCATCCCGCCCTTCTGGACCACATCCAACGCGCCGGCGTGCTGCTGTACCGACGCTCGGATCCGCCAGCCGTCCCTGTCTGACCGTCCGGGTGGCTACTTCTGGTCTAGTCTGGTCTGGTTGAGGTGCTCGTCGCCATGGGGTCCCGTCCCAGCCGGGTGGTGAACATGCTCGAAGCGAAGACCCACCTCTCACGCCTGGTGGAAGCGATCGAAACCGGCGCCGAAGAAGAGGTGGTGATCGCCCGCAACGGCCGGCCCGTGGCACGGCTCACCAGCCTGCAGCCGCCCGAACGACCCCGCCGGCTCGGTATCGCCCGCGGCCAGTTCGTGGCGCCCGAGTCGATCGATGCGGCCAATCCCCTGATCGCCGATCTGTTCGAGCAGGGCTGATGCGCCTGCTGCTCGATACCCACACCTTTCTCTGGGCCATCACCGATGACCCGAAGCTGGGACCCCTCAGTCGTGAGCTGATCACCAACCGGGCCAGCGCGGTGGTTCTCAGCCATGTGTCGCTCTGGGAAATCGCCATCAAGCACAGCCTGGCCCGCAGCGACATGCCCCTGTCGGCCGGCGAGGCCATCGCCTGGGCGGAGTCATCCGGCTTTGAGCTCCTCCCCATCGATCTGCCCCATCTGCTGGCGCTCGAGCAGCTGCCCCTGCACCACCGCGATCCCTTCGACCGTCTCCTGGTGGCCCAGGCCATCAGCGGCCCCTTCACCCTCCTCAGTACCGACGCGGCCTTCGCCGCCTACGGATGCCCGCGGCAGGACGCCCGCGCCTGAAGCCGCCTCCGCCAGAGCCTCCGAATCAGCCCGGCGTCCCCGGCGGCGCGCTCACCAATCGCACCAGCAGCTCGGCGTAGGCCTCCCGGTCCACCGGGGCCACCTCGCGGCCGTGCAGCAGGTCCTGCATGAGGATCAGGTGCACCAGGGCGCCCATGAACAGCCGCGCCCGCAGCTCCGCCTCCGCTGCTCCGGCGATGGCCTCGAACAGCGCCGTCACCCGGCCCACGCCGGTGAGCTCCAGCTGGGCCAGGAAGGTCTTGGCCAGTTCGGGGAACCGCTCCGACTCGGCGATCACCAGCCGCAGAAAGTCCAGGAACTGGGGCTGGCTGTGGCGGCACTCCAGGCAGCGGGCCGCCAGTTCCCGCAGGGCTGCGGCGGGCTCGGCCGGCAGGGCCTGCTGGGCTGAGGCGCCGAACAGTTCGCTGAGGCGCTCGCCCACCATCGCCTCGGTGAGGGCGCGGAACAGGGCCTGCTTATCGGCGAAGTGGCCATACACGGTGGCCTTCGACACCCCCGCCGCCGCGGCGACCCGGTCCATCGAGGTGGCGGCGTAGCCGTGCTGCAGAAACTCGCACCGGGCGCCGTCGAGAACGGCCTGGCGCTTGTGCTGGCTGCGCCGCTCGCGGGCGCTGGGGCCAGAGGTTTTCCTGGGGACGGCTGCGTCACCACCGGCATCGGCTGGGGGCATGGCGCGTCCCGCTCGGAAAAACTGAACTGAACCGTATAGTAACTGCAGCTGGAAGGGCGGCGATGGTGGGGCGGCGGGCACGGCTGGGGCTGGTGGCGGCGGGCGGGGCCGGGCTGCTGGCCCTCGGCGTCGGCCTGCTGCGCCGCGCCACCCCGCC
>NZ_JAGQBM010000048.1:0-25566 GCF_024345635.1 Cyanobium sp. Lug-B | reverse complement strand
CGGCGGCCACGTGGCCCTGCTCGCGGCCGGCCTGCCGGCGGTGGCCGCCACGGTGGATTTCTACGGGGCCGGCGTGGCCTCGGGCCGTCCCGGCGGCGGGCCCCCCAGCCTGGAGCTGGTGCCGACGATCGGCGGCACCCTGCTGTGCATCTGCGGCCGGGAGGATCCCCTGATCCCGGCCGCGGACGTGGCGGCGATCGAAACGGCCCTGGCCGCGGCCAATGCCGCCCGCGCCGCGGCCGCGCCGGCCCGGCGGCCGCACCGGCTGGAGGTGCTGGAGGGGGGGCACGGCTTCATGTGCGCGGCCCGCTCCGACCACCACCCGGCTTCGGCGGCGGCGGGATGGTCGCTGGTGCTGGACACCTTCGCGCAGCAGCTGGGACCGGAAAGGCACCAGGCGGGAGGCTGAATCGGACCTGGCCAGGAGCCCGGTGGATCTCGGCCCGAGGGCGGCTCAGCTGCAGCGCGTCAGCCGGCCGCGGCGGCCGCCGTCTTGCCGGCCGCCTGCTTGCGCGGGCTCAGGAACATGATCATGTTGCGGCCTTCCCGCTTGGGGGGCTGCTGGATCTCGGCGTTCTCCTCGAGGTCCTTGGCCATGCGGTAGAGCAGCTGCTCAGCCAGGGCCGTGTGCTGGATCTCCCGGCCCCGGAAGATCACCGTGCACTTCACCTTGTCGCCGGACTTGAGGAAGCGCACCGCCTGACCGATGCGCACCTGATAGTCGTGCGAATCGATCTTGTAGCGCATCTTCACTTCCTTGACTTCGGTCTGGTGCGACTTCTTCTTGGCCTCCTTGGCCTTCTTCTCCTGCTCGAACTTGTATTTGCCGTAATCCATGATCCGGCAGACCGGCGGATCGGCCTTCTCGCTCACCAGGACCAGATCCAGCTCCCGGTCGCGGGCGACATCGAGGGCCGCCTCTCGGGTGATGACTCCCAGTTGACTGCCGTCCGCATCCACCACACGAAGGTTGGGGTAGCTGATGCGGTCGTTGATGTTGGGCAGCTCCCGCACGGGAGCACGGCGATCAAAACGGGGACGGGGAGGCATTCACAGGGGCGGTTAGTCCTTCACCTTAAACCGCCCGCGGTCGCCCCCAGAGCACGCTGAAGCACATCCGCCTCCGAGGCCGGGCCCGCGACGCCATCCGTCAGCCAGAGGGGATGGTGCTGGCGCCGGAACCAGGTGCGCTGCCGCTTGGCGTACTGGCGGGTGCGCCGCTCCGTCAGGGCGATGGCGGCCTCCGGCTCCATTTCCCCCCGCAGCAGCCGGGCGGCTTCGCCGTAGCCGATCGTCTCCAGCAGGGGGCAGTCGGCCCCGAAGCGCTCGACCAGCTGCGCCGTCTCCTCCACCAGGCCGCCGGCGTAAAGGGCGGCGGTGCGGCGGTGGATGCGCTGGGGCAGATCGGCCGGATCCAGGCCCAGCTCCAGCACCCGCCAGGGGGGAGGGGACTGGCCCTGCTGGTCCGACAGGGGCCTGCCGGTGGCATAGAGCACCTCCAGGGCCCGGCTGGTGCGCACCGCATCCGCCGCGGCGATGCGACCGGCCGCCGCCGGATCCGCCTGCCGCAGCATCCGGTGACAGACCGGCTGGCCCAGGGCGGCGAACTGCGCCCTCAGGGCGGGCTGGGGCGGCACCGCCGGCGGCCGCAGGCCGGCCAGCAGGGCCTTGAGGTAGAGCCCGCTGCCCCCCACCAGCAGGGCCACGCCGCGGCGGCGATGCTCCGCTTCGATGGCGGCGCTGGCCAGGGCCGTGAACTCCTGCAGGGTGAGGGGCCGGTCGGGGTCGCTCAGATCCAGCAGCTCGTGCCGCACCCGGGCCCGCTGCTCGGCGCTGGGCTTGGCCGTGCCCACGTCCATGTGGCGGTACATCTGGCGGGAATCCACCGAAAGCACGGCCAGGTCGAGAGCTTCGGCCAGCTCGATCGCCAGGGCGGTCTTGCCGCTGGCCGTCGGGCCCAGCAGGGCGATCACCAGGGGCGCCACGGGTGGCCTGGGCGGGGGGATCGGGCCATCCTGCCGGAGGCGGGCTCGGAGGGCGGTTGCACCCCCGGCCCGAATCGGTGCTCAGAGGCGCCTCTGGGGCCCTCCGGGACGGCGGTGGTAGATTGACCTTTGCGCAGCGTCCTTTGGGAGCCGCTTCGCCCCATTGCCGCCCCACCGCCCCTGGGATTCGCCGCCCTTGTCAGCCCCCTGGGGAGCCCTTTTTCTGAATGAGCGACGCCATCAAAGTCGAAGCGGCCTACGGCGCCGAACAGATTCAGGTGCTGGAAGGCCTGGAGCCGGTGCGCAAACGGCCCGGCATGTACATCGGCACCACCGGGCCCCGGGGTCTCCACCATCTCGTCTATGAGGTCGTCGACAACTCGGTCGACGAGGCCCTGGCGGGCCACTGCGACGAGATCCTGGTGACCCTGCACGGGGATGGCTCCGCCAGCGTCACCGACAACGGCCGCGGCATCCCCACCGACATCCATCCCCGCACCGGCCGCAGCGCCCTGGAGACGGTGCTGACCGTGCTCCACGCCGGCGGCAAGTTCGGCAGCGGCGGTTACAAGGTCTCCGGCGGCCTGCACGGCGTCGGCATCTCGGTGGTCAACGCCCTCAGCGAGTGGGTGGAGGTGACCGTCCACCGCCAGGGCCAGGTCCACCGCCAGCGGTTCGAGCGCGGCCTGCCGATCGGCACCCTCGCCTCCGAGGACGCCCCCGATGCCCACACCGGCACGTCGGTGCGCTTCCGGCCCGACATCGAGATCTTCAGCGGCGGGATCGAGTTCGACTACCACACCCTCTCGGCCCGGCTGCGGGAGCTTGCCTACCTCAATGGCGGGGTCCGCATCGTCTTCCGCGACGAACGCGCCGCCGCCGCCGGCGCCGACGGGGAAGCCCACGAGGAGATCTACCACTACGAAGGCGGCATCAAGGAGTACGTCGCCTACATGAATGCGGAGAAGGATCCGCTGCATCCCGAGATCATCTACGTCAACGCCACCAAGGACGGCGTCCAGGTGGAGGCGGCGCTGCAGTGGTGCGTCGATGCCTATTCCGACAGCATCCTGGGCTTCGCCAACAACATCCGCACCGTCGACGGCGGCACCCACATCGAGGGCCTCAAGACGGTGCTCACCCGCACCCTCAACACCTTCGCCAAGAAGCGGGGCAAGCGCAAGGACGCCGACGCCAACCTGGCCGGGGAGAACATCCGCGAAGGCCTCACCGCCGTGCTGTCGGTGAAGGTGCCGGATCCGGAGTTCGAGGGCCAGACCAAGACCAAGCTGGGCAACACCGAGGTGCGCGGCATCGTCGACACCACCGTGGGCGAGGCGCTCGGCGAATACCTGGAATTCAATCCCCAGGTGATCGACCTGATCCTTGAGAAGGCCATCCAGGCCTTCAACGCCGCCGAGGCCGCCCGCCGGGCCCGGGAACTGGTCCGGCGCAAGTCGGTGCTGGAGAGCTCCACCCTGCCCGGCAAGCTGGCCGACTGCAGCTCCCGCGACCCCAGCGAATCGGAGATCTACATCGTGGAGGGGGACTCGGCCGGCGGCTCCGCCAAGCAGGGCCGAGACCGCCGCTTTCAGGCCATCCTGCCCCTGCGCGGCAAGATCCTCAACATCGAGAAGACCGACGACGCCAAGATCTACAAGAACACCGAGATCCAGGCCCTGATCACCGCCCTGGGACTGGGCATCAAGGGGGAGGACTTCGAGGAGAAGAATCTCCGCTATCACCGCATTGTCATCATGACGGACGCGGACGTCGACGGCGCCCACATCCGCACCCTGCTGCTCACCTTCTTCTACCGCTACCAGAAGGCGCTGGTGGAGGGTGGCTACATCTATATCGCCTGCCCGCCCCTCTACAAGGTGGAGCGCGGCAAGAACCACAACTACTGCTACAACGAAAACGAGCTCAAGAAGGTGCTCGAAGGGTTCGGTGAGAAGGCCAACTACAACATTCAGCGCTTCAAGGGCCTTGGCGAAATGATGCCCAAGCAGCTCTGGGAAACCACCATGGACCCCGAGACCCGCATGATGAAGCGGGTCGAGATCGAGGATGCCCTCGAGGCCGACCGCATCTTCACGATCCTGATGGGCGACAAGGTCGCCCCCCGCAGGGAATTCATCGAGACCCACAGCGCCGAGCTGGATTTCGCCCAGCTCGACATCTGATGCGCCCGCGTCCTGTGATGCCGCTGCCGGCCTGGCGCTGGGCCGCCCTTCTGGGATTCGCCCTGATGGCCCCCGCCACCCTGCCCGCCGGCGGCGGCGAGCGACGCCTGCCGGAGGTGAGGCGGCGCGAGCGCCAGGCCGAGCCCCTGATCAGCAGCGGCAGCCTCGGCCTCCACTGCGCCCCCCGCTGCCAGGCACCGGTGCTGGTCCGCCTCGAAACCGGCGCCCCGCTGCGGGTGCTGCGGGAATGGCTGGAGCCCGGCGGGCGCCGCTGGCTGCGGGTGGAGGCCTCCACCGCCGACGGCCGGGCCAGCCGGGGCTGGCTGCCCGGCTGATTCAGGCTGCCAGGGCCTTCTCGATCGCGGCGGTCAGCTCGGCCCCGTCCGGTTCCACGGCGCTCTTGAAGCGGGCCACCACGGTGCCGTCCTTGCCGATCAGGAACTTCTCGAAGTTCCAGGCCACGTCGCCCGCCGGCTCCGCCTGGGTGAGGGTGTCGTAGGGGGCCGTCTTGGACCCGGTGGCGTGCACCTTGTCGAACAGCTCGAAGCCGACGCCGAAGGTGGTGGAGCAGAACTGCTGGATCTCCTCCAGGGTGCCCGGCTCCTGGGCGCCGAAGTCATTGCAGGGGAAGCCGAGCACGGCGAAGCCCCGGGGGCCGAAGCGGTCCTGGAGGGCCTGCAGGCCGGCGTACTGACGGGTGAAGCCGCAGCGGCTGGCCACGTTGACGATCAGCAGCACCTGGCCGGCCCACTCACCGAGCCGGCGCTCCTGGCCGGCGGCGGTACGCACCACCACGTCGCTCACGTTCACGGCCATGGGTTCCTGGGAAGGGGAGAACGCCGCGGACCCTAGCGGCCCAGCCCATACACTCGTACCCACCGGCATCCGAGGAGCGATGGCTGAGGCCTCCGCCGTCGCCGAGGTGGTGGCCCGCCAGCTGGAGGGGCTGCTGCAGGCAGGGAACTACGACGGCGCCAAGCTGCTGCTGCAACCCGTGCAGCCGGTGGATTCCGCCGAGGCGATCGGCACCCTGCCGCGCACGCTCCAGGCCCTCGCCTTCCGGCTGCTGCCCAAGAACGAGGCCATCGAGGTCTACGAGTACCTCGATGGCTCGGTGCAGCAGAGCCTGCTGGAACGGCTGCGCTCCGGCGAGGTGCTGGAACTGGTGGAGGAGATGTCCCCGGACGACCGGGTGCGGCTCTTCGACGAACTGCCGGCCAAGGTGGTCCGGCGGCTGCTGGCGGAGCTGAGCCCGGCGGAGCGGCGGGTCACCGCCCAGATGCTCGGCTACGAGGCCGAGACCGCCGGTCGCCTGATGACCACCGAGTTCATCGACCTCAAGGAATTCCACAGCGCCCAGCAGGCCCTTGACATCGTGCGTCGTCGGGCCCGGGACACCGAAACCATCTACAGCCTCTACGTGACCGATGCCTCCCGGCATCTCAGCGGCATGCTGTCGCTGCGGGATCTGGTGACGGCCGATCCGGAGGACCGACTCGGGGACGTGATGACCCGGGAGGTGATGAGCGTCAGCACCGACACCGACCAGGAGGAGGTGGCCCGGGTGATCCAGCGCTACGACTTCCTGGCCGTGCCGGTGGTGGACCGGGAGCAGCGCCTGGTGGGCATCGTCACCGTCGACGACGTCATCGACGTCATCCAGCAGGAAGCCACCCGCGACCTCTACGCCGCCGGCGCCGTGCAGGCGGGTGACGAGGACGACTATTTCCGCAGCAACCTGTTCACCGTGGCGCGACGCCGGGTGGTGTGGCTGCTGGTGCTGCTGGTGGCCAACACCGGCACCTCGGCGGTGATCGCCTCTGAGCAGCATGTGCTGAAACAGGTGGTGCTGCTGGCGGCCTTCATTCCGCTGCTGATCGGCACCGGCGGCAACGTGGGCGCCCAGAGCTCCACCGTGGTCATCCGGGGTCTGAGCACCCAGCGACTGCAGTCCCTGGGCCCATGGCGCACGATCGGCCGGGAACTGGTGGCCGGGGCGCTGCTGGGTGGGCTGCTGGCGGTGGTGGTGGTGCCCTGGGCCTGGACCATGGGGGGCAGTGCGCTGGTGGCCGCCTCGGCGGGCATCAGCCTGGTGGCCATCACCACCCTGGCCGCCACCGCCGGTGCGGCCCTGCCCCTGCTGTTCGACCGCCTCGGCCTGGATCCGGCCCTGATGTCGGCCCCCTTCATCACCACGGCCACCGACGTGGCGGGCGTGTTCATCTACCTCAGGACCGCCCAGCTGCTGCTGCCCCGGCTCGGCGGCGGCTGATCCGGGCCTGCGCTGGGGGGCCGCGACGCCCCATGGGCCCCATCGGAACGGGCTTGTGGACCACTCCCGTTTCTGAGAGGAGTTCACACTTCGTGATGTTACGCTTTACAGACAGTTATGGATCGGATCCATGGTCGTCGCCCTCGCCTTCGCCCAGCCCTCGACGTCCGACACGGTCCAGATGGCCGAGACGCTCCAGGTGTCCGACACGGTCCAGACCGTGGTCCGCGCCTCGCCCGGCCGCTCCATGCCGCCGGTGGACGGCGATCTGGTCCGTTCCTACCTGCGGGACATCGGCCGCGTGCCGCTGCTCAGCCATGAGCAGGAGATCACCCTGGGCCGCCAGGTCCAGGAGCTGATGACCCTTGAGGAGCTGCGCGAGGAGCTGAAGATGCGCGCCGGCGGCTCCGATCCCAGCCAGCAGGAACTGGCGGCGGCGGCGGGCCTGCGCCCGGAGGTGCTGCGCAAGCGCCTGCACGCCGGCCGCCGCGCCAAGGAGCGCATGGTGGCCGCCAACCTGCGCCTGGTGGTGAGTGTGGCCAAGAAGTACACCAAGCGGAACATGGAGCTCCTGGACCTGATCCAGGAGGGCACCATCGGCCTGGTGCGGGGCGTCGAGAAGTTCGATCCCACGCGCGGCTACAAGTTCTCCACCTACGCCTACTGGTGGATCCGCCAGGGCATCACCCGGGCGATCGCCGAGAAGAGCCGCACCATCCGGCTGCCGATCCACATCACCGAAACCCTCAACAAGCTCAAGAAGGGCCAGCGGGAGCTCAGCCAGGAGCTCGGCCGCACCCCCACCCTGAGCGAACTGGCCGTGGCGGTGGAACTGCCCGAGGACGAGGTGAAGGACCTGCTCTGCCGCGCCCGCCAGCCGGTGAGCCTGGAGACGAAGGTGGGCGACGGTGAGGACACCGAACTGCTGGATCTGCTGGCCGGCGACGACCTGCTGCCCGCCGATCTGGTGGACGGCGAATGCCTCAAGGGGGACCTGCGGGCGCTGCTGGAGCAGCTGCCGGAACTGCAGGGGCGGGTGCTGAAGATGCGCTACGGCATCGACGGCGAGGAGCCGATGAGCCTCACCGGCATCGGCCGCATCCTGGGCATCAGCCGCGACCGGGTTCGGAATCTGGAGCGCGACGGGCTGGCGGGTCTGCGCCGCCTCAGCGACGCCGTCGAGGCCTACGTGGCCATCTGAGGCCCTCCAAGCGCACCGTTTGCGAGGCTTGGAACCGCTCGCACCTCCCCCTCCCATGGCCGGCATGCCCCCAGCAGCCTCGGAGGACCCGACGATGGAGGTGATCAGTCTCTTCCCCCGCTACCTGCTCCAGGGCCATCTGGGTCCGACCCAGCTGGCCGACCTGCAGGCCATGGCCAGGGCGGTGCTGGCCGCGCCCGAGCGCAGTCCCGACGCCTCGGTGAAACTGGCCGGCCAGCTCACCCAGCAGCGGGAGCTCGGCCCCGACCACCCCGCCGCCGCCGAACTCTGTCGCTCGGTGATCCTGCCGGCCTGCGAGCGCTGGATCCGCCACGTGATCGACCAGCAGCCGCCCCAGGGGCGGGGCCCCTGGACGCCGGGTCGCTACGGCCTGCAGATGATCGACCTCTGGCTCAACGCCCAGCGCGCCGGCGACTACAACCCCACGCATACCCACGGCGGCAGCTTCTCCGGCGTGCTGTTCCTGCAGGTGCCGCCCCAGATCCGGGCCGACAGCTTCGACGGCCAGCTCTGCTTCCACGGCCCGGAGGAATGGCACATCCAGAGCTTCCGCACCGGCATGGCCCACTACGTGCTGCCGGTGCCCGGCGATTTCTATGTGTTCCCGGCCTGGCAGCCCCACTCGGTGCCCCCCTTCCGGGGGGAGGGGGAACGCTGGTCGATCGCCTTCAACGTGGTGGCCGTGCCCCAGCCGCCCCAGCGCCCCGCGCCGCCGCCGGCCTCCGCCCAGGGGGGAGGGCAGGGCGGCGTCCAGGGCAATGTGTCCCTCTCCAGCAGCCGACCCCGACCGGGTGGGTTCCTCTAGGCCGCGGCCCCCGGCGGATCCGGGCCCGATCGAGCCCCTGCGGGGTGAACTGTTGGCCTGGTGGGAGCGGGACGGACGCCACCAGATCCCCTGGAAGCTTCACCCCGACGGCTCCCGGCCGGGGCCGGGGGAGCCCCTGGCCGCCTACGGGATCTGGGTGGCCGAGGTGATGCTGCAGCAGACCCAGCTGGCGGTGGTGCTGCCCTACTGGCACCGCTGGATGGCGGCGTTTCCCGACCTCGGCGCCCTCGCGGCCGCCAGCGAGCACGACGTGCTGATGCTCTGGCAGGGCCTGGGCTACTACGCCCGGGCCCGCCGGCTGCACGCGGGGGCTCGGCAGCTCGTCGCCGGCGCCTACCCCTCCGGCGCCGCGGGCCACGGCGACCCCTGGCCGCGCACGCTCGAGGGCTGGATGGCCCTGCCGGGCATCGGCCGCAGCACCGCCGGCAGCATCCTCTCCTCCGCCTTCGATCGGCCCTTCGCGATCCTCGACGGCAACGTCCAGCGGGTGCTGGCCAGGCTGGTGGCCCACCCGGGCCCGCCGAAGCGGGAGCTGGCCGGGTTCTGGCGGCTCAGCGAAACCCTGCTCGACCCCCAGCGGCCCCGCGCCTTCAACCAGGCCCTGATGGACCTGGGCGCCGGCGTCTGCACCCCCCGCCAGCCCGCCTGCGGCACCTGCCCGTGGCAGCCGCACTGCGCTGCCTACGCTGCCGGCGACCCCGGCCGCTTCCCCGTGAAGGACACCCCCCCGCCCGTGCCGTTCCAGGTGATCGGGGTGGGGGTGGTGTCGGACGCTGCCGGCAGGGTGCTGATCGACCAGCGGCTCCCGGAGGGCCTGCTGGGGGGGCTGTGGGAGTTCCCGGGGGGCAAGCAGGAGCCGGGCGAGGCGATCGAGGCGACCATCCAACGCGAGCTGCGCGAGGAGCTGGCCATCGAGGTGACGGTGGGGGAGGAGCTGATCACCCTCGAGCACGCCTACAGCCATAAGCGGCTGCGCTTCGTGGTGCATCTCTGCCGCTGGCGCTCGGGGGAGCCGCAGCCTCTGGCCTCCCAGCAGGTGCGCTGGGTGGCGCCCCAGGAGCTCTCGTCCTATCCGTTCCCGGCCGCCAACGCCCGCATCATCGCGGCGCTGGAGGCGCGGCTGGCGGCGGGGTGACGCCTGGCGGCCTGAAGCCTGGCGGCGTGATCCGTGCCACGCGGCCCTCGCCATCCTCCCGGTGGCTCAGCGCCACCTCCCAGGCTCCTTCCGGCCGGAAGCTGAGCCGCTCGGGCCACTCCACCGCCAGCACGGCGCCAAGGCCGCGGGCGTCCTCCTCCTCCTGGGCGAACAGTTCATCGGCCGCGGCGCCCGGCTCCAGCCGATAAAGATCCAGATGCACCAGGGCCGTGGTGCCCGCGTCGGAGCCGACATCGGTGTCGTAGTGCTGGGCCAGGGCGAAGGTGGGGCTGGTGACCGGCTCGCTGATGCCCAGGGCGGCGGCCAGCCCCTGCACCAGGGACGTCTTGCCGGCCCCGAGCTCCCCCCGCAGCAGCAGCAGGGCGCCGTCAGCGGCACCAGCCGCGAGCAGCTGCGACGCCAGCCGCCGCCCCAGGGCGTCGGTGGCGGCGGGGTCCGCCAGATGGCACACCTCGATCGCGTCCGTGGATTCCATCGATGTAGATTGCCCTCCAGCGAGCCCGAAGCCTCGGCGTCTCTGCAGATATTTCCACTTCTTCGTCCTCCCTTCGGGGAGCTTCCCATGCATGGTGGCAACACCTTCCAGCCCTGAGGCTGCCTTTGCTGGCCTTCAGGCAACGTCTTCCTATGTGATCGCCGATCTCGGCCTGGCCGACTGGGGCCGCAAGGAACTGGCGATCGCCGAAACCGAGATGCCCGGCCTGATGGCCCTGCGCGAAAAGTTCGGTGCCGAGCAGCCCCTGAAGGGTGCCCGGATCGCCGGCAGCCTGCACATGACGATCCAGACCGCCGTTCTGATCGAGACCCTGGTGGCCCTCGGCGCCGAGGTGCGCTGGGCCTCCTGCAACATTTTCTCCACCCAGGACCACGCCGCCGCCGCCATCGCCGCCGCCGGCATCCCGGTGTTTGCCTACAAGGGTGAAACCCTTGATGAGTACTGGGCCTTCACCCACCGCATCCTCGAGTGGGGCGATGGCGGCACCCCCAACATGATCCTCGACGACGGTGGCGATGCCACCGGCCTGGTGGTGCTCGGCAGCAAGGCCGAGAAGGATCTCTCGGTGCTCGACAACCCCTCCAGCGAGGAGGAAGTGGCACTGTTCAACTCCATCCGCCAGCGGCTGGCGGTGCAGCCGGGCTTCTACTCCCGCATCTACGCCAACATCCAGGGCGTCACCGAGGAGACCACCACCGGTGTGGCCCGTCTGTACCAGATGCAGAAGAGCGGTGAGCTGCCGTTCCCGGCCATCAACGTCAACGACTCGGTCACCAAGAGCAAGTTCGACAACCTCTACGGCTGCCGCGAGTCGCTGGTCGACAGCATCAAGCGCGCCACCGATGTGATGGTGGCCGGCAAGGTGGCCCTGGTGCTCGGCTATGGCGATGTGGGCAAGGGTTCGGCCCAGTCCCTGCGCGGGCTCGGCGCCACGGTGATGATCGCCGAGATCGATCCGATCTGCGCCCTGCAGGCCGCCATGGAGGGCTATCGCGTCGTGCGTCTTGAGGACGTGGTGGCGGATGTGGACATCTTCGTGACCGCCACGGGCAACTACCAGGTGATCCGCCACGAGCACCTGCTCGCCATGAAGAATCAGGCGATCGTGTGCAACATCGGCCACTTCGACAACGAGATCGATGTGGCGTCCCTCAAGCAGTACACCTGGGAGAACATCAAGCCCCAGGTGGATCACGTGATCCTGCCCAGCGGCAACCGGATCATCCTGCTGGCCGAGGGTCGGCTGGTGAACCTGGGCTGCGGCACCGGCCACCCCAGCTTCGTGATGAGCAACTCCTTCACCAACCAGGTGCTGGCCCAGATCGAGCTGTTCACCAAGGGCGACCAGTACGGCAAGGAGGTCTACGTGCTGCCCAAGCACCTCGACGAGATGGTGGCCCGTCTCCACCTCGACCGGATCGGCGCCAGGCTCACCGAGCTCACCCCCGAGCAGGCGGCCTATATCGCCGTGCCCGTGGAAGGCCCCTACAAGCTCGACCACTACCGCTACTGAGCGGCCACGGCCCGGCGCTGCTGGCAGCGTCCGGGCCGTCGTGGAAGACTGGCGCCTCTGATCCGGCTGGCCCGATGGCGATCGAACTGGTCCAGAAGCTGCCCGAGATGATCGGCGCGGCGGTGGAGGCCAACCCGGCGGCCGGGTATGCCGCGATCTTCGCGGCCATGTTCCTGGAGAACCTGTTCCCCCCGATTCCCTCCGAGCTGATCATGCCGCTCGGGGGGTTTTTCGTGCAGCAGGGCAAGCTCTCCCTGGTGCCGGTGGTGCTGGCGGGCCTGCTGGGCACCGTGCTCGGCGCCCTCCCCTGGTACGGCATCGGCCGGCTGGTGAACGAGGAGCGCATCGAGCACTGGCTGGAACGCCACGGCCGCTGGATCGGCATCAGCCCCCAGGAGCTGCACCGCAGCCGCCGCTGGTTCAGCCGCCACGGCACGGCGCTGGTGTTCTGGGGACGGCTGGTGCCCGGCATCCGCACCCTGATCTCGGTGCCCGCCGGCATCGAGATGATGCCGCTGACGCCCTTCCTGATCTGGACCACCGCCGGCAGCCTGATCTGGACCCTGCTGCTGACCCTGGCGGGGCTGGCGCTGGGGGAGAGCTACACGAACGTGGAGCTCTGGATCGAGCCGGCCGCCCGGGTGATCAAGGTGCTGCTGGTGCTGGCGGTGCTGGCGGGGGCCGTGTGGCTGGGGCTGCGGATCTGGAAGCAGAGCCGCCAGCGGCCCTGATCGGAGCCCCGGTCTGCAGGGACTCCGGCCCCGCCCCGGACAGTAAAAAAGGCGCCCCGGGGGGCGCCTTCTCTGGCTTCGGACGCTTGATAACCCGGCTGGGCCACTGGCACAAGCCCCCGCGGCGACAGCTCGGTCGAAATGCTCAGAAGGGCACTTCTTCCTCGCTGGGCTCACCGCCACCGAAGCCCCCGCCGAAGCTGCCGCCGCCGCCGCTCTCCGCGTCCCGCTTGCTGCCGAGCAGCTCCAGCCGATCGACGCGGATCACCGGCTTGCTGCGCTCCTCACCACTGGCCCTGTCCGTCCAGCGGTCGAGCTTGAAGGAGCCGATGATGCCGATCAGGGCACCCTTGCGGACGTAGTCGGCGGCCACCTGGGCCTGCTTGCCCCAGATCTCCAGGTTGAACCAGTCGGGCTCGTCGTCGCGGCTGCGGCGGTTCACCGCCAGGGTGAGGTTGGCGACCATGCTGCCGGATTCGAAGTAGCGGACCTCCGGGTCGCGGCCGGCCCGGCCGACGAGGGTGATGGAATTGACGCCCATGGCGTGCTCCTGGAACGAATGGATCAATGATGCGGCACCCCGATCGGGGGCCTCTCCCTTTCCGTTCCACCCTTCGTCCCGGTTGTCACACCCGCCGGCTCCCCGGGGGGGCTCCGGGAATGCCCCACCTATGATTGACCGCTGCCAGAGGCCTTGCCCGTGTTTTTCCGCCGTTTCCAGTTCTCCCGCGACATCGGCATCGACCTGGGGACGGCCAACACGCTGATGTACGTCTCGGGCAAGGGGATCGTGCTGCAGGAGCCGTCGGTGGTGGCCATCGACCTGGAGCGGGGCACCCCCCTGGCGGTGGGCGAGGAGGCCAAGCTGATGCTCGGCCGCACCCCCGGCAACATCCGGGCGATCCGGCCCCTGCGCGACGGCGTCATCGCCGACTTCGACGCCGCCGAGCAGATGATCAAGAGCTTCATCCAGAAGGGCAACGAAGGCCGCGGCGTGATCGCTCCGCGGCTGGTGATCGGCATCCCCAGCGGCGTCACCGGCGTCGAGCGCCGGGCCGTGCATCAGGCGGGCCTGGCCGGGGCCCGGCAGGTGCACCTGATCGATGAGCCGGTGGCGGCCGCCATCGGCGCCGGTCTGCCGGTGACCGATCCGGTGGGCACGATGATCGTCGACATCGGCGGCGGCACCACCGAGGTGGCCGTGCTCAGCCTGGGCGGCACCGTGCTGAGCGAGTCGGTGCGGGTGGCCGGCGACGAGCTCAGCGACGCCATCAGCGTGTACCTCAAGAAGGTCCACAACCTGGTGGTGGGCGAGCGCACCGCCGAGGACATCAAGATCCGCATCGGCTCCGCCTTCCCCGACGACGGCCACGACGAGACCTCCATGGACGTGCGCGGCCTGCACCTGCTCTCCGGCCTGCCGCGCACGATCAACATCCGGGCCGGCGACATCCGCGAGGCCATGGCCGAGCCGCTCAACGTGATCGTCGAGGCGGTCAAGCGCACCCTGGAGCGCACCCCTCCCGAACTGGCGGCCGACATCGTCGACCGGGGGATCATGCTCGCCGGCGGCGGTGCCCTGGTGCGGGGCATCTGCGACCTGATCAGCCACGAGACCGGCATCCTCACCCATGTGGCCGAGGACCCCCTGCTCTGCGTGGTCAACGGCTGCGGCATGGTCCTGGAGGACTACAGCCGGCTTGAGCGCGTGCTCGACACCCCCGAATTCGCCCGTCAGACGGCCTGAGTCCGATGCCGGCATGGCGCTGGCTCCGCTTCGTCGACGGCTCCTCCCTGCGACGCCTCCTGCCCTGGCTGCTGGTGCTGCTGGCGCTCGTGGCCGTGCGTCTCAGCAAGGGGGCCATGCTCACCGACGCCTACGCCTTCCTCAGCCGGCCCTTCTGGCCGGGGACCGCCCAGGCCGAATGGCTGCGCTCGGCCCGCCGGGTGGAGGACGGCGCCCGGCTGGCCCAGCTGGAGCGTGACAACCAGCGGCTGCGCTCGCTCCTGGAGCTGCAGCAGAAGAATCCCAACCGGGTGACGGCGCCGGTGATCTCCCGGGAGGGATCCGGCTGGTGGCGCCAGCTGCTGCTCGGCCAGGGGGCCCTCAGCGGCATCCGGGCCGGCCAGGCCGTGCTCGGCCCCGGTGGCCTGGTCGGTCTGGTGGGGAGCGTCACCCCCAGCACCGCCACCGTCACCCTGCTCACCGACCCCAGCAGCCGGGTCGGGGTCTGGGTGGGGCGCACCCAGCACCACGGCCTGCTCACCGGCATCGGCACCGCCCGGCCCCTGCTGCGCTTTCTGGAGAAGGATCCCCAGGCCCGCCCCGGTGACGTGGTGGTGACCTCCCCGGCCAGCACCCTGGTGCCCCCCAACCTGCCGGTGGGCGTGATCCAGACCATGGACGCCAATGCCGATCCGGCACCGGAGGCGGTGGTGCAGCTGATCGCGCCGGTCTCGGCCCTCGACTGGGTGCAGGTGCAGGTGCGCTGATGGACCTGCTCACCCGGCAGCCCCTGCTCGCCGCCACGGTTCTGCTGGTGCCGCTGCTGGCCCTGGCCTCGCCGGGCTGGCTGGCCCTCGACGGCGTCGGTCCCTGCTGGGCGGTGCTGTGGCTGCTGCCCTGGGCGCTCAGCGACGGGCCCTTCTCGGGGGCCTGCGCCGGCCTGGCCCTGGGCCTGCTGCTGGATGCCCTCCACCCCGGCGGTGTCACCCAGATTCCCGCCCTGCTGCTGCTGGGCTGGTGGTGGGGGCGGATGGGACGGCGGGCGGCGCCGATCCAGCGCAGCTTCAGCCTCGGCCTGCTCGCCCTGCTGGGAACGGCCGTGCTGGGCCTCACCCTGATGCTGCAGTGGGGCGTCCTCGACTGGATCGGCACCCGGGACGTGCTCCAGCAGGCGGGACCGCTGGCCAGCCGCAGCGCCCGGGAGCACGGGGTGAATCCGGCCCTGCTGGCCCTGCCGGGCTGGCGCTGGGATGATCTGGCGGGATCCGGCCTGCGGGTTCTGCTTGCCCAGACCCTGATCACGGCCCTGCTCGCACCGATGCTCTGCTCCCTGCAACTGCTGCTCTGGCGGCAACTGGGCTCCGGCTGGCGCCGCTAGGCCATGGCCAGGATGTCTCCCCGCTCCAGCCGGCCGTCCCGCCTGCCCCGCCGCCAGGCCCTGCGGCTGCTGGCCGCCCCGTTCGCCCTCGCCCTCGCCGCCGGGGCCTGTGCCCGGCCGCCAGCGCCCGGCCGGGGCAAGGTGCTCAACGTCTGGACCCTGGATCTGGCGCCCCGCTTCAACGCCTACATGGGGCGGGTGATCGCCGCCTGGGAGCGGGCCCATCCCGGCGTGACGGTGCGCTGGACCGACGTGCCATGGGGGTCGGTGGAACGCAAGCTGCTGGCCTCGGTGTTTGCCCGCACCGCGCCGGATCTGGTCAACCTCAACCCCAACTTCGCCGCCAACCTGGCCAGCAAGGGGGGCCTGAGGGACCTCACGCCCCTGCTGCCCGCCGATGCCGCCGAGCGCTACCTGGCCGGCATCTGGACCTCCGGCCAGCAGGGGGGCGAACAG
This sequence comes from Cyanobium sp. Lug-B, assembly GCF_024345635.1. NCBI lineage: Bacteria > Bacillati > Cyanobacteriota > Cyanophyceae > Synechococcales > Prochlorococcaceae > Cyanobium > Cyanobium sp. Lug-B. The sequence continues at coordinate 9,619 of NZ_JAGQBM010000048.1, read as the reverse complement.
TTCGGCATCCCCTGGTACCTGACGGCCCGGGTGACGATCGCCAACCGCCGGCTGCTGCAGAAGGCCGGCCTGGCCGCTCCGCCGCGCCGCTGGGAGGAGGTGCCCGCCTACGCCGAGGCCGTCCGGCGCCGCACCGGCCGTTACGCCCTGTTCGTGACCGTGGTCCCCGACGACTCCGGCGAGCTGATGGAGGCGCTGGTGCAGATGGGGGTGCGGCTGCTCGACGACCGCCAGCGGGCGGCGTTCAACAGCCCCGCCGGTCGCCGGGCCTTCGCCTTCTGGAGCGATCTCTACCGCCGCGGGCTGCTGCCGCGGGAGGTGGTGAGCCAGGGCTACCGGCGGGCGATCGAGCTCTACCAGGCGGGGGACTTGGCCCAGGTGGCCAGCGGCCCGGATTTCCTGCGCAACCTGCAGACCAACGCCCCCGGCATCGCCGCCACCTCCGCCCCCTTCCCGCCCCTGACCGGGGCCAGCGGCGAGGCCAACGTGGCGGTGATGAACCTGGTGGTCCCGCGTCAGAGCGCCATGGCCCCGGAGGCGCTGAGCTTCGCCCTGTTCCTCAGCGATGCCGCCAACCAGCTGGCCTTCGCCGAGGAGGCCCGGGTGCTGCCCTCCTCCCGCGGTGCCCTGGCCAGCCTGGAGGGGCGGCTGCGGGCGGCGGTGCCCGCCGATGGGCAGGAGCGCCTGGTCCACAGCGCCCGGCTGCTGTCGATCGAGACCCTGGCCGCCGCGCGGGTGCTGGTGCCGGCGACCCCGGGGGTGAAACGACTGCAGGCGATCCTCTACACCCAGCTGCAGCGGGCGATGCTGGGGCAGCTCGACAGCGATGCGGCCCTGGCCGAGGCCGAGCGGCAGTGGAACAGCTACGCCGAGGCCCGCTGGCCCTGAGGCCGCCGCCGGCGGGGCTGGCACCCTGAAGAAATGTTGTCAATCGGCCAGAGGCCTGCTGCCGGAGCCGATCCCGTGTTCACGGCCTGAAACGGCGTCGCGTTATGGTTGCGATTCTTCATCCGGTCGGACAGGAGCGATGCCCACGCAATCGGTCGCATCCTCTGCATCCTCTGCGTCCTCTGCGTCGGCGGCTTCCCCCTTCACCGACGGGGCTGATCTGCAGGAGTCTTCCGGTGGGGCTTCCGCCGTTCAGCAGCCCGCGTCTCCCCCTCCCTCCGACCAGCAGCCCACCCAGCCGATCGCCACCCTGCTGGTCGTCGACGACGAAGCGGCCGTGCGCCGGGTGCTGCTGATGCGCCTGCAGCTGGCCGGTTACCGGGTGCTGTGCGCCGAGGACGGTGAGGAGGCCCTGGCCCTGTTCCACAAGGAGCAGCCGGACCTGGTGGTCCTTGACGTCATGCTGCCGAAGCTGGACGGCTTCGCCGTCTGCCGGCGGCTGCGGGCCGAATCCTGCGTGCCGATCATCTTCCTCTCCGCCCTCGATGCCATCGCCGAGCGGGTGGCTGGGCTGGACCTGGGGGCCGACGACTACCTGCCCAAACCCTTCAGCCCCAAGGAGCTGGAGGCCCGCATCTCCACGATCCTGCGCCGCATGGGCCGGGGGGCCGCCACCAGCGAGCCCCGCGAGCTGCCCACGGGATCCGGCGTGCTGCGGGTGGGGGATCTGGTGGTCGACACCAACCGCCGCCAGGTGACCCGCGAGGGACAGCGCATCGCCCTCACTTACACCGAATTCAGCCTGCTGGAGCTGCTGTTCCGCGAACCCGGCCGGGTGGTGCCCCGGGCCGAGATCCTCGAGCAGCTCTGGGGCTACCCGCCGCGCCGGGCCGCCGACCTGCGGGTGGTGGACGTCTACGTGGCACGGCTGCGCGGCAAGCTCGAGCCCGACCCCCGCAACCCCGAGCTGATCCTCACGGTGCGCGGCACGGGCTACGCCTCCCAGCGCATGGGCGAGGGAACCCTGGCCGCCGCCGGCTGAGTCCCCCCCTGTCCGCCGTCGGCTGATCCTGCAGGATGGCTGCGATCCTTCTCCATCCCCCTGCCTGCCTTGTCGGATCTGCGTGAGACCCGTCTGGAGAAAGCCCGCACCCTGGAGGCCCTGGGACGGGCCCCCTATGCCCTCGGCTTCGCCCCCAGCCACCGCACCGCCGAGCTGCAGCAGGCCCACGCCGACCTGGCCAACGGTGAGGAGCGGGCTGTTGACGTCGCGGTGGCCGGTCGGGTGATGACCCGGCGGGTGATGGGCAAGCTGGCCTTCTTCACCATCGCCGACGAATCCGGCCCGATCCAGCTGTTCATCGAGAAGGCCGCCCTGCTGGCGGCCCACCCGGAGGAGCCCGAGGCCTTCGCCCAGATCACCTCCCTGGTGGATGGCGGTGACTGGATCGGCGTGCACGGCAGCCTGCGCCGCACCGACCGGGGCGAGCTGTCGGTGAAGGTGACCGACTGGGTGATGCTCTCCAAGGCGCTCCAGCCCCTGCCCGACAAGTGGCATGGCCTGGCGGACGTGGAGAAGCGCTACCGCCAGCGCTACCTGGATCTGATCGTCTCGCCCCACACCCGCGAGACCTTCCGGCGCCGGGCCCGGCTGGTGAGCGCCATGCGCCGCTGGCTGGACGAGCGTGACTTCCTCGAGATCGAGACGCCCGTCCTGCAGACGGAGGCCGGCGGCGCCGACGCCCGCCCCTTCGCCACCCACCACAACGCCCTCGACCTGCCCCTGACCCTGCGCATCGCCACCGAGCTGCACCTCAAGCGGCTGGTGGTGGGCGGCTTCGAGCGGGTCTACGAACTGGGGCGCATCTTCCGCAACGAGGGGGTGAGCACCCGCCACAACCCCGAGTTCACCTCGGTGGAGATCTACCAGGCCTTCGCCGACTACCACACGATGATGGATCTCACCGAGCAGCTGCTGGCGACGGCCTGCCTGGAGGTCTGCGGGGACACCCGCATCACCTACCAGGGCACCGAGATCGACCTGACCCCGCCCTGGCGCCGGGTCACCATGCACGAGCTGGTGGAGCAGGCCACCGGCCTGGATTTCAGCGGCTTCGGCGATCGCGCCGAGGCGGTGGCGGCGATGGAGGCCGCCGGCCTGGCGGCCCCCGAGGCCGCTGACAGCGTGGGCCGGCTGCTGGTGGAGGCCTTCGAGCAGGCGGTGGAGACCACCCTGGTGCAGCCCACCTTCGTGATGGACTACCCGGTGGAGAATTCGCCCCTGGCCCGGGCCCACCGCAGCAAGCCGGGGCTGGTGGAGCGCTTCGAGCTGTTCATCGTCGGGCGGGAGACGGCCAACGCCTTCAGCGAACTGATCGACCCCCTCGATCAGCGCGCCAGGCTCGAGCTGCAGCAGCTGCGCCGCCAGGCGGGGGACCCCGAAGCCCAGACGGTGGACGAGGATTTCCTCCACGCCCTGGAGGTGGGCATGCCCCCCACCGGCGGCCTCGGCATCGGCATCGATCGCCTCGCCATGCTGCTCACCGACAGCCCCTCGATCCGGGATGTGATCGCCTTCCCCCTGCTGCGCCCGGAGGCCCGCGAAAAGGCCTGAACCGACGCAGTGGGATAATGGCCTCAGTAGGCCTTCTCCCCCTCGGGGCTCTGGTATGAGTGGTGAGCGCGTCGGTTTTCGCTTTCAACACGCCGATGCGGTGGTGAAGCGCAATCCCCAGGGGCGATCCCGCCGTGGCTGGGTCATGGAGCCCGTGGAGCAGACCACCAGCCGGGGCACCAAGATGCCCGCGTATCGCATCCGCTGGCGGGACAGTGAACGTCCGGAGATCGTTCTCCAGCACATGCTCATCGCCGATCCCGACCCCACCCCGCCGCCCGAGGGCGTGAGCCTGGTGCCGCCGGCGCCCAAGAAGTAGCCCGCCCCGGGGCCCCGGTCCGGTCCCGCTCAGATCCATCCCCGCAGCCGGTAGGCCAGCAGGCCGAGATGTTCGCGCATGGCCGTGGTGGTGAGCACCAGGGCTTCGGCGCTGGGCAGCACGCCCATCAGGGTGCCCGCCAGGGTGGGTGTGCCGAAGGAACGCCGGTCGGGCAGCTGGAAGTCGCAGGCCACCGGGATGATCCGCAGGTCTGGGGCGGCCCGGCGCAGGGTGGCGAGGGAACGGGGCAGGTGGGTGGCACTGGTGACCAGCAGCAGGGAGGTCCAGCCCCGCTGGCGGGCCACCCGCACCAGGGCGCCCGCCTCCTCGCCGGTGTTGCGCCCTTCTTCGCTGGTCACGATCCGATCGGCCGCCACCCCCAGGCTGGTGGCCAGGGCCTTGGCCAGCCGGGCCTCACCGGCCGCCGGATCGTTGGCCATGAAGGTGACCTTGCCGCCGGTCACCAGCAGCCAGGGGGCCTTGCCCTCCCGCATCAGGGCCACGGCCCGCAGCAGCCGGTCGCCGGCCTCGTTCACCTCCACCCCCTGGCGCGGCGGCAGGGCCGGCCGCAGGCCACCGCCCAGCACCAGCACCGCATCGGCCCGCGGGATCGGCGCCGGCGTCAGCCGGGCGGCCCGCTCCTCCAGGCTCCAGACCAGCTGCCGGCTCAGCAGGGGGGTGGCCGCCAGCCAGAGCAGGGCGATGCCCACCCCGGAGAGCACCGGGCCGAAGCGGCGCTGGCCGCCCAGCAGGCCGGCGATCTGGAGCAGCAGGGCCAGGCCGAGGGGGTAGAGGCCGAGCGGCAGCAGTTTCGAGAGCAGGAAACCCATGGGGCGGCGGGGTTCAGCGCTGGCTGCGGCGCTTCAGCTCCTGCAGCTCCTGCTGGGCCTCGAACCGGGCCCAGTCGGCCTCCAGGTCGGGGGTGGAGGCGGCGCCGGTGCGGGGACGGCCGGTGAGCTCGGCCAGCTCCTGCTCCACGCCGGCGAAGCGCTGGCCCAGATCGGCCAGGGCGCGCCAGCGGTGGCGGCCCTGGTCCATCAGTCCGGTCACATGCTGCTCGGCCCGGCCGGCCAGGTCCTCGGCGCCGGCGGCCCGGGCCCGGCCGGTGCGCTCCTGCCACTGGCGGATCTCCTCGGCCAGCCGCAGCAGTTCGCGCCGCTGCTCCTCCGCCTGCTGGCGCAGGCGCACCCGTTCGGCCAGCAGCTGCCGCTGCCGGTCGCGGGCGGCCTGCTCCCGCAGCAGCTCCTCCTGCTGGGGGTTGGTGCGCAGGAAGCCCTCCAGCTGCTGATCCAGCCGCGCCTCCAGTTCCTCCAGCCAGCTGCTGCTCATGGCACCGGCTCGCCGGGGGCGCGGGTGATCAGGGGCGCCTCGATCTCCTCCTGCAGGGGGGTGATGGCCGCCTCCCGGGAGCGCAGCAGCAGCTGGGTGAGCCGGGCGATGGCCCCCTCCCCCAGATCCTGCTCGCCGATGCGATCGAAGGCCCGGCGGTAGAGGTCCTCGAGTTCCTCGATCAGCCCCTCGCGCACCCCCCGCATGGACTGACGCTGCTCCTCCCTGCTCATGGCTCGCTCCGGTGCTGTTTCGAGTCTGCCTGCACCAGCAGGTGCAGGGCGAAATCGCCGGCGGCATCGCTCCAGCGGCCCGCCCCCACCCAGCCGGCGTCGGCGGCCAGGGCGAGGAAGGCCCCGGGGGCGTACTTGTGGCTGTACTCGGTGATCAGGGCTTCGCCGGCAGCGAACGGCCAGGGCCGGCCGGCCAGCTGCACGGTGAGCTCCCGGCGGCTCACCAGGGCCATGGCGATGCGGGACTGGCCGGCGTCCCACCAGGCCCGGTAGTAGAAGTCGTCGGGGTGGAAATCGCCGTCCAGATCACGGTTCAGCCGGGTCAGCAGGTTGCGGGCGAAGGCCTCCGACCAGCCGGCGGCGTCGTTGTAGGCCGCCTCCAGCCGCTCCACCGCCTTGGGCTGGTCGATGCCGATCAGCAGGCGGCTGCCCGGCCCCAGCAGCCGGCGGAACTGGCGCAGCAGGTCCCGGGCGCCGGCGGGATCGAAGTTGCCGATCGAGCTGCCCGGGTAGAAGCCCAGGCGGCCGTGGCCCTCCAGGGCGGGGTGGTCGGGCAGCTGCTCCAGGCGGCTGTAGTCGCAGCAGATGCCGAGCACCGGCAGGTCGGGATGGCGTTGCTGCAGGGCCCGGCAGGCGGGGGCCAGGTGGTCGGCGCTGATGTCGAGGGCGACGTAGGCGGCGGGCCGCAGGGCGGCGAGCAGGGGGCCCACCTTGCGGGCGCTGCCGGCACCGAATTCCACCACCACCCCGGGTCCGAGGGCGGCGGCCAGCTCGGGCGCCTTCGCCTCCAGCAGGGCCGTCTCGGTGCGGGTGAGGCCGTACTCCGGCTGCTCGCAGATGGCCTCGAACAGGCGGGAGCCCTCGGCGTCGTACAGCAGCCAGGCCGGCAGCTGCTTCGGCTGGCGGGCCATGCCGTCGACCACCAGCCGGGCCATGTCGGCCGGCTCGGGATGGAGGTCGATCAGCATGGAGTGCCGGTGCCGTCGTCAGCGCCATCGCGGGCCAGCCGCACTCCGGCGGCCATCCAGCGGCAGTGGGGCCCGAAGAAGTTGCGGTAGGTGGGGCGGGCGTGGCCCGCCGGGGTGAGGCAGCTGCTGCCGCGGAGCACGAACTGGGAGGTCATGAACTTGCCGTTGTATTCCCCGACGGCGCCGGCGGCGGGGTGGAACCCCGGGTAGGGCCGGTAGGGGCTGGCGGTCCACTGCCACAGGGCGCCGAAGGCCTGGGGCAGGGGGCGGCCGCCCGGTCGGGTGGCTTCCGCCACCACCAGCTCCCATTCGGCTTCGCTCGGCAGCCGGCCGCCGCTCCAGCGGGCGAAGGCATCGGCCTCGAACCAGCTGAGGTGCCGCACGGGGGCCTGGGGGTGCCGCGGCCGGCGGCCCGCCAGGGTGAATTCCCACTCCCCGCGCCAGTAGCGCGGTGCGCGCCAGCCGCGCTGCTGCACCAGCGCCCAGCCCTCGCTCATCCACAGCTCCGGCCGCCGGTAGCCGTCATCGGCGATGAAGGCGGCGTAGGCCTCGTTGGTGACCAGGGTTTCGGCCAGGCTGAAGGGTTCCAGCCACTGCCGGTGCCGGGGGGCCTCGTTGTCGAAGTGGAAACCGCCGCCGGCGTGGCCGATCTCCACCAGGCCGCCGGGGTGGGAGCGCCAGCCGCCGGTGATGTCCGCTGCCCCGGCGCCGGGGGGTTCGTCGCCGTAGGCGGGCTCCAGCGGGTTGCGGCTGAAGCCGTCGAGCAGATCCATCAGCAGCAGCTCCTGGTGCTGCTGCTCGTGCTGCAGCCCCAGCTCGACCAGCTCCAGCAGGGGGGCGGCGGCGTCGGCGGGGCCCCGATCCAGCTCCAGCAGCAGCGTCTCCAGCCCAGCGTCGACCCGTCGGCGCCAGGCGAGCACCTCGCCGATGGCCGGCCGGGTGAGCAGGCCCCGTTCGGGGCGGGGGTGGCGGCTGCCGACCGCCTCGTAATAGGAATTGAACAGGTGGCCCCAGCGGCGATCGGGGGTCGCATGGCCCGGCAGGTGGGGCTCCAGCAGGAAGGTCTCGAAGAACCAGGTGGTGTGCCCCAGGTGCCACTTGGCGGGGCTGGCATCGGCCATGCCCTGGAGGCAGAGGTCCTCCGGTTCCAGACCCTCGATCAGGCGTTCACTGTGCTGGCGGACCGCCTGGAGCCGTTGCAGGAGGCAGGTGATGTCCGCCGGCGCGTGTGCCCTGGAGCCCATGGTCCTGCCGTTCTCTGGGGCCGACCATAGGGATGTTCCCTACGATCCGGCCACGCAGCCATGGAGAAGGCCAGCCGCATGGGAGCCCACAGCGACGGCATGAGCACCGGGATCACCGAGGGCTTCAGCGGGGCGGTCGGCGGCACGCCGCTCATCCGGCTCCATGCCCTCAGCGCCCTGACCGGCTGCGAGATCCTGGGCAAGGCGGAATTCATGAACCCCGGCGGGTCGGTGAAGGACCGGGCCGCCCTGGGCATCCTCCAGGAGGCGGAGGCCAGCGGCCTGCTCAAGCCGGGGGGCACGGTGGTGGAGGGGACCGCCGGCAACACCGGCATCGGCCTCACCCACCTCTGCAATGCCCGCGGCTACCGCTGCCTGATCGTCATCCCCGAAACCCAGTCGGCGGAGAAGATCGGCCTGCTGCGCAGCCTGGGCGCCGAGGTGCGCACGGTGCCCGCCGTTCCCTACAGCGACCCGGCCAACTACGTGCGCCTCTCGGGTCGCATCGCAGAGGAGACGCCCGGCGCCGTCTGGGCCAACCAGTTCGACAACCTCGCCAACCGGCGGGCCCACTACGGCAGCACCGGCCCGGAGATCTGGCAGCAGACCGGGGGCCGGCTGGATGCCTGGGTGGCCGCCACCGGCACCGGCGGCACCTATGCCGGGGTGGCCCTCTATCTCAAGGAGCAGGACCCCAGGGTCCGCTGCGTCCTGGCCGACCCCTGCGGCAGCGCCCTCTACAGCTGGGCCACCGACGGCACCCTGAAGAGCGAGGGGAACTCGATCACCGAGGGCATCGGCAACAGCCGTGTCACCGCCAACCTGGAGGGGGCGCCGATCGACGACGCGGTGCGGATCGATGACCCCATGGCCCTGCGCACGATCTACGGCCTGCTGTGGCAGGAGGGCCTGTTCATGGGGGGCTCAGTGGGGATCAACGTGGCGGCGGCGGTGGAGACGGCCCGGCGGCTGGGGCCCGGCCACCGCATCGTCACCGTTCTGTGTGACAGCGGCGATCGCTACCGCTCCCGCCTCTACGACCGGGAGTGGTTGGCGGGCCGCGGCCTCGAGCAGCCCCAGCGCACCGGCGCGGCCCTGATCCCATGACCGCAGCCCAGGGCCAGGTGATCGGCGGCCGCTACCGGCTGGAGCGTCGTCTCGGGGCGGAGGCGGGCGGGCCCCAGGGGGACCTGTGGCTGGCGAGCGACCAGCTGGCCGCCGATGCGCCCGTGGCCCTGCGCCGCATCGGCCCGGAGCAGGACCAGGTCCGGGCGCGGGAGCTTTGGTCGCGGCTGCAGGGGGTGCTCCACCCCCAGGTGCCCCGCATCGGCGCCGTGATCGAGGCCGACGACCAGCTCTGGCTGGTGCGGGAGTGGCAGGCGGGCCGCACCTACCAGCAGCTGCTGGAGCTGCGCGCCGAGCGCCAGCTGGTGTTCGGTGCGGGGGAGGTGCTGCTGCTGCTGCGCCAGCTGCTGCCGGTGCTCGCCGCCCTGCACAGCCAGGACCTGCTGCACGGGGACCTCAGCCCCGCCAACCTGCTGCGCCGTGACAGCGACGGCCTGCCGGTGCCGCTGGATTTCGGCCTGGTGCGGGGCAGCGCCGGCGGCCCCGCCGGGGAACGGCTGCTGGGGGCCACCCCGGGCTACGCGCCGCCGGAGCTGGCCCGGGGTGAGCCCGCCCAGCCCTGGATGGATCTGCACGCCCTGGGGGTGGTGTCCCTGGTGTTGCTGAGCGGCGACGGGCCGGAGCGCCTGCTCGATCCGGCCACGATGCAGTGGCGCTGGCCGGCGGCCCTGGAGAACGAGCCGGAGCTGCTGCGCCAGCTGCAGCGGCTGCTGAGCCGCCACCCCGAGGAGCGCTTCGCCTCCGCCGGCCAGGCCCTGGTGGCGTTCCAGTCCCTGGTGATGCCCGACAGCATGGGGCCGGTGCCGCGGGCCGACCGCACGGTGGTGCTGGTGCCCGAGGCTGCCCCGGCCGCCCCGCCGCCGCAGCCACCGGCCCCTGCCGCTGCCGAGGCGGCGAGC
>NZ_JAGQBM010000047.1:0-25601 GCF_024345635.1 Cyanobium sp. Lug-B | reverse complement strand
GGCCCCCGACGAGCGCCGCTGGCAGCTGCTGGCGGCCTGCCCGGAGGCCGCCAGGGCCGGACTGGGGGATGTGCTCGCCGGCTACGCGGCGGGGCGGGGGGCCCTGGCCCTGGCCGCCATCGGGCAGGGGGGAACGCCAGGGGCCGATGCCGTCTGGCTGGCGGCCGCCGCCCTCGACCATGCCCTGGCGGGTGTCCGGAGCCATCGCCGGCACGGGGCCGGGGGCGTCACGCCCCTGGCGGTGGCCAAGGCCCTGGAGAATCCGGAGCCATTGGAATAGGGCGGAGCCGCCACTTCCCCATCGGGCGACTCTGATGGATTCCTCAGACCGGCAACAGAAGAATTAGCCCTTTGCTCATCCAATCAAAGCCCATTGCTAAAGAAGTCCGATTGTGTGCGGGTTCACATCTCATTCCTTAAAAGTTGTTCCAGACACTTTCTGCCCCTGCCGGTGGGTGGATAATCCGTTCACACTTTCGAAGGCGCCATTACGCCCCCTCCTATGACCGTCTCCGCCATTGCGACGAGAAGGGAGGGCTCCACCCGCAGAGGGAGTGATTCCATCACCTGGTACCTCACCTCCATCGGCAGAGAGCCTCTGTTGACCCCGGCTGAGGAGATCGAGCTCGGCAACCAGGTGCAGGCGATGATGCACCTGGTGGAAGAATCAAAAGCCGGATACTCCATCCAGGAGAACAAGACGATCAAGATCGGCCGTCGCTCCAAGGAGCGCATGATGCGCGCCAATCTTCGGCTCGTGGTGAGCGTGGCCAAGAAGTATCAGGGCAAGGGGCTCGAACTGCTCGATCTGATCCAGGAAGGTTCCCTCGGCCTCGAGCGTGCCGTCGAAAAGTTCGACCCCACCCGGGGCTACAAGTTCTCCACCTATGCCTTCTGGTGGATCCGCCAGAGCATGACCCGGGCCATCGCCTGCCAGTCCCGGGCCATCCGCCTGCCGGTTCACCTCAGTGAACGGCTGACGACCGTGCGCAAGGTGAGCCTGGAGCTGGCCCACAAGCTCGGCGCCATGCCCAGCCGCCGTGAGATCTCCGAGGCCATGGCCATCCCCGTCGAGGAGCTTGATTCCCTGCTGCGCCAGGCCCTCACCATCTCCAGCCTGGATGCTCCCATCCATGCGGAGGACGGCCGCAGCTTCCTGGGGGACCTCATCGCCGATGGTTCCGCCGAGGAGCCGCTGGATCGCATCGAGCGGGGCATGCACCAGGAGCAGCTGGCGGAGCTCATGGGCCACCTCTCCGCCCAGGAGAAGGAGGTGCTGGCCCTCCGCTTCGGCCTCGACGGCATGGAGCGCCACACCCTGGCCGAGATCGGCCGGCAGCTGGACGTCTCGCGGGAGCGGGTGCGGCAGATTGAACTCAAGGCCCTGCGCAAGCTGCGCAGCCTCTCGACCCGGTCGGCCGTTCCCCTGGCCTGATCGGCAGGGGGGGCTCCTCAGCCCCGGCCCCCTCCGGCCAAAAGCCGTTTCAACCAGCCCTTGGCCTGGAGCCCGGCGATCTTCACTCGGCTCTCCCCCTTGAGGCCGCGATCGCGGCGGATCTGGATCGGAGCATCGCCGACCCTCTCCCAGTCCGGCAGCCAGCAATTGTCGGTGCGGGGAAACCAGAACTCGAACACGGATGTTGTCGAGATGGGCAGCAACTTACCCAGGATCGAGTAGATCGACTGATCATGGCGGTGCTCCTGGAACCCCTCCAGGTTGGGGGAACGGGACGGGCGATCATCGATCATCGAGAAGTCCTCGCTGAACACCCTGATCCAGTGCCGCATGAAGTCCATGGCGGCGGGGCACTTGCGCACGAAGAAGGTGGTGGCCCCCAGCTGCTGGCTGCCGGTGATCTCGGGCCGGTCCCGCACCGCCAGGCGGTCGAGCAGATCACCTTTGGTCCACTTGGCCTCCCCCTGATCGGGAAACTGACGGCCCTCGTAGATGAGGGAACCATTGGGGGGCAGACATTCGAAACCCTGCAGCCCCGAAGGGGCTTCCGCTGCCATCGCAAAGAACTCCAGCAGGCGCTGCCGTCCCGCCGGGTTGAGATGACAGCCGGAATCGATCCAGTGCACAAGATCACCGTCCTGCAGACGCTCAAGGGTCTGAAGAACGATCTGGGGTTTCCAGGCGTAGTAGCCGAATCCCCGGTGCTCCGGCGTCAGATAATCCTTGAACTGCTGGCGAAAGGCAGGATCGAGATCCAACTCCGAGGCGCCGACGATGTCTGTATACACGCCCATATCCTTCGCCTGACGACATAATCGCCGGCGGGCCACTTTCATGCGGTGATCCGTGAAAGTGACAAGGACGCGTTTGGTCATCAGACCGCTGCCATTGCTGCCATCGTTGCGTTCAGTCGTCGGCCCAGATGTAGCGGGTAAGTTCGCTGCCATCGGGCTCTGGTGCGGCGAGGGCGAACTCGACGCAATCGGCCACCACGGCGTCGATCTCCCTGTCGATCTCCTTGAGTTCCTCGGCCGTGGCCAGGCCCTGATCGATCAGTCGGGCCGCCAGCTGCTTGATCGGATCCCGCTTGGCCCAGAACTCCTTCTCCGCCGCTTCGCGGAGTTCGTCGGGATCCGCCAGGGAATGGCCGCGGAAGCGGTAGGTGAGACATTCCAGCAGGGTGGGACCCTCTCCGGCCCGGGCCCGGGCGATCGCCCGCTGGGCCGCCGCCCGCACGGCCAGCACGTCCATGCCGTCGACCTCCTCGCCGACCATGCCGAAGCCGGCCGCCTTGCGCCAGATCTCCGGCTCGCTGGTGGCCCGGTTGTGGTCCATGCCGATGGCCCAGCGGTTGTTCTCGACCACGAACAGGATCGGCAGTTTCCACAACGCCGCCATGTTGAGGCATTCGTAGAACTGGCCGATGTTGCAGGTGCCGTCCCCGAAGAAGGCGGCCGTGACCGCATCGCTGTCAGCCTGGCCGAGGGCGTCACGCTTGTAGCGGCTGGTGAAGGCCGCCCCCAGGGCCACCGGGATGCCCTCGCCGATGAACGCATAGCCGCCGAGGAGATGGTGCTCCCGGGAGAAGAGGTGCATCGAGCCGCCCCGTCCCTTGCTGCAGCCGGTGGCCTTGCCGAACAGTTCGCTCATCACCTCCCGGGCCGGCACACCACAGCTCAGGGCATGGACGTGGTCGCGGTAGGTGCTGCAGAACCAGTCGTGCTGGAGGCGCATCGCCCGGATCACACCGGTGGAGACGGCCTCCTGACCGTTGTACAGATGCACGAAGCCGAACATCTTGCCGCGGTAGTACATCTCGGCGCACTTGTCCTCGAAGCGGCGCCCCAGCGTCATGTCGCGGTAGAGCATCAGGCCCTCGTCCCGGCTGACACTGGCCCGCTCGGCCGGGTACAGGCCCTCGAGCCGCACCGCATGGCTGCCGGCCTCCTCGGACGACGAGCTGGCGCCCACGGTGCCGGGCTGCGCTGCCCGCGCCGCGGTCAGTTCCTGAGTCATGGCAGGACGGCGTTGCGATTCGTGGCCATGACTGTACGGGGTCCGTTCCCTGATGACAGTCAAAACCACTGCCTCTGACTACAGTCGCGCCCCAGCGGCCTCATCGGATTGGACCTGCCGATCGATCACTTCCGGTTGCTGGGTGTCTCTCCCTCCGCCGATGCCCAGGGGGTCCTGCGCACGCTTCAGTCGCGGCTGGACCGGGTGCCCCACGGGGGGTTCACCCAGGAAACGCTGCAGGCGCGGGCTGACCTGCTCCGCGCCAGTGCCGATCTGCTCTGCGACCACGATCGACGCGCCGCCTACGAAGCGGAACTGACAGGCCTGGCCGACACCGGCGGTTCCCTGCAGCCGGCCCTGGAAATCGCCACCACCCGCCAGGTGGGAGGTCTGCTGCTGCTGATGGAGGGGGGCCAGCCCCTGGAGACGTTTGAGCTGGCCAGCCGCTGCCTGCAGCTGCCCCAGGCGCCCACCCTCGGCAGTGGCCGCGAAACCGATCTGACGCTCCTGGCGGGACTGTCCTGCCTGGAGGCCGCCCGGGAGCTGGAGGAGCAGCGTCGTTTTGAAGCCGCCGCCCGCACCCTGCGGCAGGGGCTGCAGCTCCTGCAGCGTCTCGGCCGGCAGCCCGAGCTCAGGGAAACCATGAACGCCCGGCTGGAGCGGCTCACCCCCTACCGGGTGCTCGATCTGCTCAGCCGGGATCTGGTCGCCGGCGCCGAACGGCGTGAGGGGCTGGCGCTGCTGGAGCAGCTGGTGCAGCGGCGCGGGGGCCTCGAAGGAGACGGGGATCCCCATTTCCCCCGCGAGGACTTCCAGACCTTCTTCCACCAGATCCGCTCCTTCCTCACCGTCCAGGAGCAGGTGGATCTGTTCAGCCGCTGGGCCGCCAGCGGCTCCGAGGCCGCCGACTTCCTGGCCACGATCGCCCTGACCGCCTCCGGCTTCGCCCAGCGCAAGCCCGAACGCATCGCCGACGCCCGGAGCCGCCTGCAACGCAGCGGACGGGAGGGCGTCGAGCCCTTGCTCGCCAACCTGCACCTGCTGCTGGGGGAGGCCGACACGGCGCGGGTCTGCTTCGACAGCGGCGCCAGCCAGGAGCTCAAGGCCTGGGCGGCCGGCAAGAGTGACGATCCCCTCGGCCAGCTCTGCGCCTACTGCAGTGACTGGCTGGTGCGGGACGTGCTGCCCGGCTACCGGGACCTGGAGGCCGAACCGGATCTGGTGGCCTACTTCAGCGATCGCGACGTGGTGGCCTACGTGGAGCGGGAGGACCAGCGCCGGGGCCGCGCCTACCTCTCGGCACCGGCCGCACCGGCCGCGGCGGCCCCTCCCCCGTTCCCAAGCTTCGAGACACCCGGTTTTCCTGCCGCCGAGCCCTTCGCGTCCGGCGCCTCGGTCCTGGAGGGCTTCGCCCCCCTGCCGCCGCCCGGCCCCGGAACGGATCCCGACGACGACGGGGATCTGGATGACGACGTGCCCCTGCGCTGGCCCGTGCCCCCCCGGCCCTGGCTGCTGGCGGGCGGCGCCGCCCTGCTGCTGCTCCTGGCCGGCGCCTGGGTGCTGCGGCAGCGCCAGAGCGCGCCCCCGCCGCCACCACCGGCTCCGCTGCCGGCTCCGCCCGCCAAGCCCCCAGCCGCCCCGGCGCCCTCCCCAGGGCCGGCGATCGGCCAGAGCCTGACGCCCCTCACCAGCCCCCGACCCGATGCGGCCCAGGTCCGGAGGCTTCTGGAGGACTGGCTGACGATCAAGGCTGAGGTGCTGGCCGGTGAGCCCGTGCCCCGGGGCCTGGATCGCATTGCCCGGGAAGCACCGGTGGGCCTGCTCATCAGGGAGCGCCGCAGCGATGCCGCCCGTGGCCAGACCCAGCGGCTGGACGTGCGGATCACCGATCTGACCCTCGCGGAAAGCGGGCCCCGCCGCATCGTCGCCGTCGCTCGGCTGCGCTACAGCGACCGGCGTCTCGATGCGAACGGCAAGGTGGTGGAGACCACCGCGCCGCTGGAGCTGCGCAATGGTTATGTATTCGGGCGCGACGGCGACAGCTGGCGCCTGGTGGCCACCCAATCCCTCAACTGATGTTCGACGAACTCTCCCAGCGCTTTGAAGACGCGGTCAAGGGACTGCGGGGCCAGGCGGCCATCTCGGAGACGAACGTCGATGGCGCTCTCCGCGATGTGAGGCGGGCGCTGCTGGAGGCCGATGTGAGCCTGCCGGTGGTGAAGGAGTTCATCGACGAGGTGCGGCGCAAGGCCGTCGGCGCCGAGGTGGTGCGCGGAGTGAGCCCGGACCAGCAGTTCATCCAGCTGGTGCACGCCCAGCTCGTCGAGACCATGGGCGGCGCCAACGCCCCCCTGGCGCGGGCCGCGGAAGGGCCCACCGTGATCCTGATGGCCGGTCTGCAGGGGGCCGGCAAGACCACCGCCACCGCCAAGCTGGGCCTCCACCTCAAGGAGCAGGGGCGCCGTCCACTGCTGGTGGCCGCCGACGTCTACCGGCCGGCCGCCATCGACCAGCTCCAGACCCTGGGCCGCCAGATCGGCGTGGAGGTGTTCAGCCTCGGCAGTGACGCCAGCCCCGAGGCGATCGCCGCCGCCGGCGTGGCCAAGGGTCGGGACGAGGGCTTCGACACCGTCCTGGTGGACACCGCCGGCCGCCTCCAGATCGACACCTCGATGATGGAGGAGATGGTCCGCATCCGGGAGGCCTCGGCGCCGGATGAGGTGCTGCTGGTGGTGGATTCGATGATCGGCCAGGAGGCGGCCGACCTCACCAGAGCCTTCCACGCGCAGGTGGGCATCACCGGCGCCGTGCTCACCAAGCTGGACGGCGATTCCCGCGGCGGAGCCGCCCTCTCGATCCGCAAGGTCAGCGGCGCCCCGATCAAGTTCATCGGCACCGGCGAGAAGGTGGAGGCCCTGCAGCCGTTCCACCCCGAACGGATGGCCAGCCGGATCCTGGGCATGGGCGATGTGCTCACCCTGGTGGAGAAGGCCACCAAGGAGGTGGAGCTGGCCGATGTGGAGAAGATGCAGCGCAAGCTGCAGGAAGCCAGCTTCGATTTCTCCGATTTCGTGCAGCAGATGCGCCTGATCAAGCGCATGGGCTCCCTGGGCGGGCTGATGAAGCTGATCCCCGGCATGAACAAGATCGACGACGGCATGCTCCGCCAGGGGGAGAGCCAGCTCAAGCGCATCGAGGCCATGATCGGCTCGATGACCGAGGCCGAACGCCGCCAGCCCGAACTGCTGGCCGCCCAGCCCTCCCGCCGCCGCCGCATCGCCGCCGGCAGCGGCCACACCCCGGCGGACGTGGACAAGGTGCTCCAGGACTTCCAGAAGATGCGCGGCTTCATGCAGCAGATGACCCGCGGCGGGATGCCCGGCATGCCCGGGATGCCGGGCATGGGTGGCTTTCCCGGCATGCCGGGGATGGGCGGCATGCCGGGGATGCCTGGAATGGGGGGCATGCCGGGCATGGGGGGGCCCGGTGCCCGCGGCGGCGGCCAGCCCCGCAAGCCCCCCAAGCCGGCCAAGAAACGCAAGGGATTCGGCCAGCTCTGAGCCAGCCTGTAGGATTGGGGGCTGCATTTCGAGCACCCTTTTCCAGATGATCAAGCTCCGGCTGAAGCGGTTCGGCAAGAAACGGGAAGCGAGTTTCCGTCTGGTGGCCACCAACAGCACCTCCCGCCGCGACGGCCGTCCGCTTGAGGAACTGGGCTTCTACAACCCCCGCACCAAGGAAACCCGTCTCGACGCCGAGGCCATCCGCGTCCGCCTGGGTCAGGGTGCCCAGCCCACCGACACCGTGCGCAGCCTGCTCGAGAAAGGCGGCCTGATCGAGAAGACCACCCGGCCCGCCGAAACCGTCGGCAAGCTCCAGCAGGCCGCCGCCCGTGACGCCGCCGCTGCTGCCGCGGTGAAGGAAGCGGCCGCCGCCGCCGAAGCCGCCAAGGAAGCCGCCGCCAAGCAGGCCGCTGAGGCCGCTGAAGCAGCCGCCGCCGCTGCCGCCGAACCTGCCGCCGCCGAGGCCTGAGCGAGCTCTCCTCCACGTTCGCCCTGCCCGACAGCGCCGCCGCCATCGCCCTGGCCGGCACGGACGGAGCTTCACTGCGTCGTCTCGAAGCGCTGACGGGTGCCCAGATCGTCCTGCGGGGCCTCGATCTCCAGATCCGGGGCCGCACAGCCCAGGTGGAGCGGCTGCAGTCCCTCATCCAGCTCCTGGAGCCGCTGTGGCAACGGGGCGAGCCCATCGGACCGGTGGACATCCAGGCGGCCCTGACGGCCCTCGATACGGGGCGCTCCGACCAGCACCGCAGCATGGGGCTCCAGGTGCTGGCCACGAGCGTCACCGGCCGGCCCCTGCGTCCCCGCACCCTGCGTCAGAACAGTTACGTCGAGGCGATCGAACGCCACGACCTGACGCTGGCCATCGGACCCGCCGGCACCGGCAAGACCTTTCTGGCCACGATCCTGGCCGTGCGCATGCTGCAGGAGCGCAAGGTGGAGCGGCTGGTGCTGACCCGGCCGGCGGTGGAGGCCGGCGAGCGGCTGGGGTTCCTGCCCGGTGACCTGCAGCAGAAGGTGGATCCCTACCTGCGTCCCCTCTACGACGCTCTCCACGGCCTGCTGGGTCAGGAGCGCACCAGCCAGCTGCTGGAGAAAGGGGTGATCGAGGTGGCGCCCCTGGCCTTCATGCGCGGCCGCACCCTGGCCGATGCCTTCGTGATCCTCGATGAGGCCCAGAACACCACCTGCGCCCAGATGCGCATGGTGCTCACCCGGCTGGGGGAGAACTCGCGCATGGTCGTGACCGGTGACACCACCCAGATCGACCTGCCCCCGGGCCAGCTGAGCGGCCTGGTGGAGGCGGAGCAGGTGCTGGCCGGGGTCGAAGGGGTGGCGATCTGCCGCTTTTCCGACGCCGACGTGGTGCGCCACCCGCTGGTGCAGCGCCTGGTGCAGGCCTACGCCCGCCGCGATGCCCGCCCGCCGGTCCACCCAGCCAGGAAACGGGTCGATGGCACCCCCAGCCGATCGGACCCATGAACAGCGCCGAACGGCTGCGCATCCCGGCCCAGATCGCGCTGGCGGCCCTGGTGGCCTACTCCCTGGGCTTCTGGTTCACCAGCCTGTTTCCGGGCTACCTACCCAAGATCGGCGGCCTCTGGTCGGCGATCTCCGCCGTCGTCGTGACCCAGGTCACCCGCAAGGATGCGGCCTCCTCCGCCTCGCTGCGGATTCTGGGGTCGGCGATCGGCGCCATCACCAGCGCCGTTTACCTGACGCTGCTGCCCTTTCACCCCCTCGGCATGGCCGCGGCGATCTTCGCCACGGTGGTGATCTGTGCGGCCATCAACGTGCCCAGCCACGGCCGTCTGGCGGCGATCACGGTGATCGTCGTGATGGTCACCGGCAGCCTGGATCCGGCCCTGAGTCCGGGGGTGAATGCTCTGCTGCGCTTCCTGGAGTCCTGCATCGGCACGGGGGTCGCGCTGCTGGCGGTGTGGCTCTGGCCCGGGTCGAGCCGCCAGCCCGCAGGCGACGCCTGAGCGTGCCTCCAGGGCTGCGGTCCGCATGGGGAGATCCGAACCGGCGCCGCTGCCGCAACCCTGGGGCCGCTGGCAAGATGGACTGAGTTTGAAATGCCAGCGCCATGCCGGCCCGCAGCAATTTCCAGGAAGCGATCCGCGAAGCCCAGTCCAGCGCCCTGGTCGGACCCAACGTTGTCAACAAGGCCCTGCCCTATGTGGGCGGCGGCATGGTGCTCACCGCCGTCGGCGTGGTCGGTGGCCTCTCGATGATCGGCAACCCGATCTTCATGCCCCTGTTCTGGGTGTCGCTGATCGGCAACTTCATCCTCTTCTTCGTGGCGCAGAACGCGGCCATGAAGGGCAACAACGGCACCGCCCTTCCGATCCTGGCCACCTACAGCCTGATCACTGGCTTCACCCTGAGCGGCATCGTGGCGATGGCCATCGGCACCGCCGGCATCGGAGCGATCGGCACGGCGGCCCTGGCCACCGGCATCACGTTCGTGATCGCCTCGGTGGTGGGTCGCAACATGAGCGACAACCTCGGTCAGGCCCTCAGCGGGGTGGTGGGCCTCGGCATCGTCGGCCTGCTGATCGCCATGGTGGTGCAGCTGGTGGGAGGGATCTTCATTCCCGGTTTCGGCGGCAACGGTTTCGAGCTGATGATCGCCGGCTTCGGCACCGTGCTGTTCGTGGGTGCGGCCTTTGTCGACTTCTACACCATGCCCCGCACCTACAGCGACGACCAGTATCTGGCCGGCGCCCTGGGCATGTACCTCACCTACATCAACCTCTTCATCTTCATCCTGCGGCTGATCATCGCCCTTCAAGGTGGCGGTCGCCGCGACTGAGCTGCGATCCTTCTTCTCAGCCAACCTTGCCAAGGGCCTGTCCGTTGCGGATGGGTCCTTCTTTTTTGGCAGGGCAACGGCACCGCTCCGATCGATCCCCCGGCTCCCCCACGGACGGAGCCCAAGCGTCCGGCTAAGCTCCGACCGACTCCAGCCGAACGCCGCAGGCATGGCCCAGCCCCAGGGGCAACCCGCACACCAGCACGGCGGGTGCGGCCCCTTCACCCTTTGAACACAACGGAAACCCCATGACCAAGACGGCTCTGATCACCGGGATCACCGGCCAGGACGGTTCCTACCTGGCGGAGTTGCTCCTGGAGAAAGGCTATGTGGTGCATGGGATCAAGCGGCGGGCCAGCAGCTTCAACACCGACCGGATCGACCACCTCTACCAGGATCCCCACGAGCAGAATCCCCGCCTGGTTCTGCACTACGGCGATCTGACCGACTCCACCAATCTGATCAGGATCGTTCAACAGATCCAGCCGGACGAGATCTACAACCTCGGGGCCCAGAGCCACGTGGCCGTGAGTTTCGAAAGTCCCGAATACACCGCCAACTCCGATGCCCTGGGCACCCTGCGGATCCTCGAAGCCGTCCGCATCCTGGGGCTGACCGAAAAGACCCGCATCTATCAGGCCAGCACCAGCGAACTCTATGGACTGGTGCAGGAGATTCCCCAGAAGGAAACGACCCCGTTCTATCCACGCAGTCCCTACGGCGTGGCCAAGCTCTATGCCTACTGGATCACGGTCAACTACCGGGAGGCCTACGGCATGTACGCCTGCAACGGCATCCTCTTCAACCACGAAAGCCCCCGGCGGGGGGAGACCTTCGTCACCCGCAAGATCACCCGGGGCCTGGCCCGCATCGATGCCGGACTCGACCAGGGCCTGTTCATGGGCAACCTCGACTCTCTCCGGGACTGGGGGCACGCCCGGGACTACGTGGAGATGCAGTGGCGGATGCTGCAGCAGGAGCAACCCGAGGACTTCGTGATCGCCACGGGCCGGCAGGAATCGGTGCGCCGTTTCATCGAGCTCACCGCCGAGGAGCTCGGCTGGGGGGGGATCGACTGGAGCGGCAGCGGCGTCGAGGAGACGGGCGCCCGGCGTGACACCGGCGCCATCGTGGTGCGCATCGACCGACGCTACTTCCGGCCGGCGGAGGTGGAGACCCTGCTGGGGGATCCCACCCGGGCCCGGGAGCGGCTGGGCTGGACGCCCACCACCACCCTGGAGGAACTGGTGGCGGAGATGGTCGCCACCGACAAGGAGGAGGCCGCCAAGGAGGCCACCCTGCGGCGGGAGGGGTTCACCGTTGTCGGCTCGATGGAGAATCCCCCCCAGGTCGGGGTGAGCGCCGCCCCGTGAGCCGGCCCGCAAAACGCGGCTATGGTCAGGGCCGTGATCCGTTCCCGTCGAAGCGGACCTTCGCTGGAACGACGCCTTCTCCCGTGGTCCGCCACCCCGCCCGGCAGCGCGGGGGCCTGACGATTTCCCCATGCTGATCTCCACGAACGATCGGATCTTCATCGCCGGCCATCGCGGCATGGCCGGCTCGGCCATCGCCCGGCGCCTGGAGTCCGAAGGGCACAAGCACCTGCTCCGCGTCAGCCGCTCCGAGCTCGACCTCATGGACGGCCCCGCCGTGGCCGCCTGGTTCGCCGACCAGCGGCCCGAGGTGGTGGTGCTGGCGGCGGCGCGGGTGGGGGGCATTCTCGCCAACGCCACCTATCCGGCCGACTTCCTGCTCGACAATCTCAGGATCCAGCAGAACGTGATCGAGAGCGCCTGGCGGCACGGCACCCGGCGCCTGCTGTTCCTGGGCAGCAGCTGCATCTACCCCAAGCTGGCCGAGCAGCCGATCCGGGAGGAGGCCCTGCTCGGCGGGCCCCTGGAGCCCACCAACGAGTGGTACGCCATCGCCAAGATCACCGGCATCCAGCTGTGTCGCGCCCTGCGGCTGCAGCACGGCTTCGATGCCATCAGCCTGATGCCCACCAATCTCTACGGCCCGGGCGACAACTACCACCCCACCAACAGCCATGTGCTGCCCGGCCTGATCCGCCGCTTCCAGGAGGCCCGGGAATCCGGCGCCGAGGAGGTGGTCTGCTGGGGCAGCGGCAGCCCGCGGCGGGAGTTCCTCCACGTCGATGATCTGGCGGATGCGGCCCTGTTCTGCCTGCGCCACTGGCAGCCGGGCGCCGAGGAGCTCCAGCACCTCAATGTGGGAACGGGAACGGACGTGAGCATCAAGGAGCTGGCCACGATGGTGGCCGAGGCGGTCGGGTTCCGCGGACGCATCGCCTGGGACACCTCGAAGCCCGACGGCACCCCCCGCAAGCTCCTGGATGTGGGCCGCCTGGCCGCCCTGGGCTGGCGGGCGTCGATTCCCCTGCCGGACGGGCTGCGTCGCACGGTGGCGGAATTCGTCAGCGAGCGGGCCAGCGGCGCCGAGGTGCGGCTGTGAGGATCCTCGTCACCGGGGGCGCCGGCTACATCGGCAGCCATGCCGTCAGGGCCCTGACCCGTGCGGGACACCAGCCCGTGGTGCTCGACAACCTGGTCTATGGCCATGCCGACATCGTCGAGAAGACCCTGAAGGTGCCGCTGGTGCTGGGCCAGGTGGGCGACCGTGAGGTGCTCGAACCCCTGCTGCGCGGCCGCCATCCCGCCTTGGACGGCACCGCCCTGGAGGGCAAGCCGATCGAGGCGGTGCTCCATTTCGCCGCCTACGCCTATGTGGGCGAATCGGTGACCGATCCCGCCAAGTACTACCGCAACAACCTGGGCGACACCCTCACCCTGCTCGAGGCCCTGGTGGCCACCGAGCGGCCCCTGCCGATCGTGTTCTCCTCCACCTGCGCCACCTACGGCATTCCCCAGCAGGTGCCGATCACCGAGGACCACCCCCAGGCCCCGATCAATCCCTACGGCCGCAGCAAGTGGATGGTGGAGCAGCTGCTCACCGACTTCGCGGCGGCCTACGGCCTGCCCAGCGTGATCTTCCGCTACTTCAATGCCGCCGGTGCCGACCCCGACGGCGACCTGGGGGAGGACCACAACCCGGAGACCCACCTGATCCCCAGGGTGCTCGACACCATGAGCGGCCGGGAGCCCTACCTGCAGATCTTCGGCGACGACTACCCCACCCCGGACGGCACCTGCATCCGCGATTACATCCACGTGGCCGACCTGGCCGACGCCCACGTCCTGGGGCTGGAGCGGCTGCTGCGGTTGCGGGAACGGGAGGAGACCGAACGCCGACCGCTGATCTACAACCTCGGCAACGGCACCGGCTACTCGGTCCAGCAGGTGATCGAGACCGCCAAGGCCGTCACCGGTCGCGGCCTGCTGGCCCACGTGGCCAAACGCCGCGACGGTGACCCTCCCCAGCTGGTGGCCGGGGCCACCCGGGCCCACCAGGAACTGGGCTGGCGACCCCGCTTCCCGGAACTGGAAACGATCATCGAGCACGCCTGGGCCTGGCACCAGCGCCGTCACCAGGGCTGAGGGCGCCGGCCCCGGGCCAGGGCCTGGCCAGGGGCTCGCCGATGAAGACCCCCTGCCCGGGCATGGCCACACTGCGCCAGTAGCTCTCGATCAGGGTGTCACCCCGGAGGTAGTAGCTGAGCAGCAGGCCGGGATCGGGGAACTTGGCCGTGAAGTTGCAGGGTTCCACCACGGTGCCGTAACTGCCGGTGGCGCCGGCCTCGAGCCAGCGCAGCGCACTCATCTGGGGGCTGTCGGTCAGCTGCCCGCCGAAGGAGGTGAGGTGATCGGCGACGGCACCGGGCCGGAAGCGGTTGGTGCGCAGGCCCGCGGGGAAGGCCAGCCCCGTGACGTAGGCCATCACGTCCTGGGCTCCCACCAGGGTGTCGCCGAGGATGATCCGCACCCGCAGGCGGGAGCCGATGGCGGCCCTGACCCTGTCGTAACCGGCGGCCCGACGGTTGCGCCGCCGGTCGCCGGTGCTCAGGAGGTAGGCGGTCCCCGGCGGAGCGGTCCCGTCCGAGGCCACCCCCTGCTGGATCAGGCGCCGGGCCGCCGCCGCGCTGGTGGCGGCCAGCATCATGCTGGGCCGGATGCGCAGCTGATCCCAAGGGCGGCGCACGTCACCGCGGGCGAACAGGGGGCTGAGGGCCGTGGTGCGGCAACCGCTGGCGCAGAAGCGCGGGTCGAGGCCGAGGCTGAAGGCGCTGGTGATCGACTGGCAACCGACCCGGTACGGGGCCGCCCAGGCCAGCGCATAGACCTGGACATGGGACGGGGTGCGGCGGTCGACGCTGGCCTTGATGCGGCGGAACAGGGCAGGGTTCAGCTCGGCTTCCCCGGGTGCGAAGCGCACCCGGATCACCTGGTCCTGTGGGATCAGCCGGGCCGCCTGGTACTGCCGGCCGATGGTCTCGCTGAGGGGATCGGCGGCGTTGACGATGATCGCCAGATGGCGATGGTCGAGGGGGCCCAGGGAGGGCGGTGCGATGCCGGTGGAGCGGCCGTCAGCCCAGGGGCTGCCGCTGGCCGCCAGGGCCAGCGGCAGCAGCAGCGCAACCCCGATGGCCAGGCGGCGGCGCCACGCACGCCGTGGCCCGGCGCCGGTGGAAGCAGCCCCGCCCGGGGGTCCGGGAAGCGGAGGCCGTGGCGGGGGAGGGGCCATGGCGGAGGCGGCGAGGCCGGGGGCTTGGCCGACTGGGGCGGCTCCGAACCCGGATTGGACCTGGAAGCGAGGCAGAAAGCGAAGGCAGGGACGGCGCCGGTCGCGGGGCCGTCCCCCGTCCTGCCGTCCGTCGAGGGGCGATCGTAGGACCAGCCCAACGTCGTGCAGGTCCTTGGTGGCGGCCTAGATTTGAGACCACCGGCGTTCCTGTTGCCATCCCGATCCCCTGGTCCGCCGGGCTGGGCCAAGCCCCTGCTCCAACCTCCTGCCGTGTGACCCGGAGGCGGCTTTCCGACCGGAGACGGCAGGCCGCCCCAGCCCCGATTCCCCATCCGCCTGTTCCAGCATCCTTTTCGCCTCGCCGTTGATGCCGCTTCTCCATCGCATCGCCAGACGACTCCCCAGCCCCCTGCTTGCCCCCCTCACTGACCAGAGACCCGCTGCGCGTCTGATCCGGCATTCGGCGAAGAAGTACTGGAAACTTCTGGCCCTCAACTTCTCCACCAGCCTGGCCGCCAGCCTCAGCGAGGGCGCCACCCTCGGGATCATCTTTCTGTCGGTCAGCCTGATCAGCGCTCCCGAGAACAGTGACTGGACCAAGATGTCCTCTCTCGGCTCCCTCAGCCAGCTGCCCTGGCTGCAGGACTGGCTGAACAGTGCCCTCAGCACCCGCACCGGCCGCGACGGCCTCTTCGTGCTGCTCCTGGCGACCGCCGTGGCCCTGCAGGGCCTGATGGCGGCGACCAGCTACGTGAACAGCGTCAGCACCGCCGTGATGGGGGCCCGGATGGGCACCGAAATCACCGGCAAGCTGAACGATCGGGTCCTCTCCCTCACCTTCGGCTGCGCCAGCCGTTACCGGGTCGGTGACCTGCTCAATTACGTGGGCTCCGGGGGCAGCACCGTTCAGAAGGAGATCAGCCTGGCCAACGGGCTGTTGATGAACAGCCTGCAGCTGATCATCTACCTGGCCATCCTGGTGGCGATCTCCCCCTGGCTTCTGCTGGTGGCTTTTGCGATGGCCGCCGTGATGCAGACGGTCCAGAAGGTGCTGCTGCCGCGGATCCGCAGGAATTCACGGGAGCAGCAGAAGGTGGGCGTCGAGCTCTCCAGCCATCAGAACGAACAGATCCAGGGCCTGAGGCTGCTGCACAGCACCGGCCAGCTGGAAAGTTCGAGGAAGAAGCTCAAAGCGCTGCTCAATGAAAGCAGGCGGCTCTCGATCCGGCAGAGCAAGCTGTCCAACATCGTGCAGCCGATCTCCAACATGCTGCCGATCATTTCGATCGCCATCATCGCGGCGCTCAGCCTGATGGTGTTCAAGGACCGCAGCAGCGGTGTCCTGCCGAGCCTGGTGACGTTCATCATTGCCCTCCAGAGACTCAACCAGCGGGTCGGCAGTCTCACGGGTCTGGCCACCAGCTATGCCGCCAACAGCGCCAATGTGGAGCGGCTCAACCAGATCCTGCGCGACGACGACAAGGACTTCATCCGCACCGGCGGTGTGCCGTTCACGGCCCTGCGCGAGGCGATCCAGCTGGATGATGTCTCGTTGCGCTACAGCCCCGATCTGCCCCAGGCCCTCTCGTCCATCCAGCTCACGATCGGCCGCGGCCAGACGGTCGCCCTGGTCGGCTCCAGTGGCGCCGGCAAGAGCTCCATCGCCGATCTGCTGGTGGGCCTCTACGAGCCCACCGGCGGCCGGATCCTGGTCGACGGCGTCGACATCCGGACGATCAATCTGGCGAGCTGGCAGCAGCGCCTCGGGGTCGTCAGCCAGGACACCTTCCTGTTCAACGCCAGCATCGCCAGCAACATCGGCTTCGGCGTCGAGAACGCCTCCATGGAAGACATCAAGGCCGCGGCCGCCAAGGCCCAGGCCTCCCGCTTCATCGCGGATCTCCCCGAGGGCTTCGACACCAAGATCGGCGAACGGGGCTATCGGCTCAGCGGTGGCCAACGCCAGCGAATCTCCCTGGCCAGGGCGATTCTGCGCCGACCTGAACTGCTGATTCTCGATGAGGCCACCAGCGCCCTCGACAGCCAGAGCGAACGGCTGGTGCAACAGGCAATCGAACAGTTCGAGCGCCAGCACACCGTTCTGGTAATTGCCCACCGCCTCAGTACGATTGTCAATGCCGATGTGATCTGTGTCCTTTCCGAGGGAAGGATCGTGGAGCGGGGCCGCCACCATGAGCTGCTCGCCCAGGACGGTCAGTACGCAAAACTCTGGAGCGACCAATCCAAACATCCCCATCAGAAGCCGATGACGGCAGCCCCCGTCTGATGGTTTTCCCATTCCCCGGGGCGACCCTGCAGGAGCACGCATCTTTCCCATGATCATTGCCTGCACGATCGACAACAACTACATCCGGCACTGCGCCGTGATGCTGAAATCCCTGCAGCTCTCCAACCCAACAGAAAGCCTCAGTGTCTATATCCTCCACGGCGTCATCGATGCCGCGGAGCGAGCTCGATTGGCGGCCTACCTCGGTGAATTTCTCCCCTCGGTCTCCTTCCTGCAGCTGGATGAGCAGATGCTCGCGGGTTTTCCCGTCTTCGGTCATATCAGCCTGGCCACCTATTTCCGGCTGCTGCTGCCGGCGGCCCTTCCCCATGCCGTCGAGAAGGTCCTCTACCTGGATTCCGACCTGATCGTGGTCGACTCGCTGCGGGACCTCTGGGAGTCGTCACTGGAAGGGAACAGCATCGGCGCGGTGGAGGAACACAATCAGGACTTCGACCGCAACCGCCTCTGCCTGGCGGAGGGTTCCCTGGTCTTCAATGCCGGCGCCATGCTCATCGATCTGGGCCGCTGGCGCCGGGAGAACATCCTGGCCAACGGCCTGGAGTTCGCCCGCACCCATCCCGAGCGGATCAAGCACTGGGACCAGGACGTGCTCAACTCCCTGCTCGAGGCCCGCTGGCGTCCCCTCGACTGGCGCTGGAACGCCCTGCCCCACCTCTGGATGCACCCCGAGTACACCGCCGCCGACACCCCCCTGGGCCGGCAGGCGGAGCTGGCCCGGGCGAGCCCCGCCGTGATCCACTTCGCCGGCTCGGGCGTGGCCAAGCCCTGGCACCATCGCTGCACCCACCCCTGGCGCCAGCGCTACCTGGAGATCCGCCGTCAGACGCCCTGGGCGCACCTGCCCCTGGAGGGCACCCCCAGCGTTTCCCCGGGCGATCGCCTGGGCCGCCTGCGGTTCCGGGTCAAGCGAGCCGGCAAGGAGATGCTGGCCAGGCTGACTCCCCGCAGCCGATGACCATTCAGATCGGAGACCACCGGCTCACCTGCATCGGCTACGCCGACAGCACGGAGGCCGAGCTGCTGGGACGCTTCCTGCGCCAGGGAACCCGCGCCCTGGCCGAGTCCCAGGGGGAGTACGCCCTGGTGATCGAGACCGACGCCGGCGACGTGACGGTGGTCACCTCACCGGTGGGGGCGACCCACTACTACGTCCTGGAGCACGACGGCCGCCTCTTCCATGGCGACCGGGTGGCCGAGATCCTGCACCGCAGCGGCCTGGCCTGGCGCTGGAACTGGCAGGCCCTCGGCGATCTCTGCCAGCTGGAGAACCTGACCGACAACCAGACCCTCCACCCGGCGATCCGCCGGGTGCCCCCCGGCAGCATCCTCCACTTCACCGACGGCAGGGTCTCCCTCTCCTCCGTTGCAGTCCTCGACCGGATCCCGGCGGCACCCGCCGACCCCGACGCCGCCGTCGAGGCCCTCAACGCCGCGGTGCTGCGGCTGGCGGGCGAGAACCCCTATCTGTCCCTGTCGGGCGGGTTCGATTCGCGGGTGATCCTGGCGTCGATGCTGCGCCAGGGCCTGCGCCCCCATCTGATCACGATGGGACGGGAGGAGGCGACCGATGTGCAGGTGGCCCGCCGCATGGCCGAACGCTTCGACCTGCCCCACCAGCTGATCAGCCTGGAGCTCGACGACATCTTCGCCCACGCGTCCACCATCTCCAGCCTCACCAACGGCACCAAGACCGCCTGGCACTGGCACACCTTCCTTTATCCCCTCAAGGCGGCGATTCCGGCCGACGCCACCTTCTTCGTCGGCACCCTGGGGGAATTCGCCCGCTCCTACTACTTCGACCGCGGCTGGCTGGGCCGCTTCGCCTCCCTGGCCCCCGAGGTGGCCCTGGGCCGGTTCTGGGGCATGAAGCTGAACCGGCACCCCAGTTTCTCCGCCGATGAACTTCGGCATCTGGCCCCTGAACTCGCCGCCGAGCTGATGCCGGACGGCCGCCACCGGCGGGCCGCACGTCTGGCGGGCTTCTGCCGCGGCGGCTTCCTTGAAGGCCTCACCCGTTACTACTTCGAGCAGCGGGTGCCGAACTTCTACGCCAACGGCATCCGCATGTACCGGGCCTCCAGCGCCTGGCGCTCCCCGTTCCATGACCGCCGTTGGATCGAAGCGATCTGGAACCTTCCCGATGGCTGGAAGCTGGGCTCCAACTGGCACCGCCACGCCATCGCCCGCAACTGCCCGGAACTGCTGACATTCCCGGAGGAGAACGGTTTCGACCGCCGCCGCATGCTTCCCAAGGCGCCGCCCCTCTACTGGACGCCGCCGATGCGGCGGGCCCGCTACGTGAGCTACGACCTCAGCGCCGACTGGTACCGCGATCCGCGGATGCATGCCTTCCTGCGCGAGAACGCCGGACGGATCGACGACCTGGTGGATCCGGAGCTCGTCGGGCGGATCCTGGAGGCCCACCGCAGCGGCACCGACCGGACCCGGACCCTGGCCTTCCTGCTCACCCTGATCGTCTGGAAGCAGGTGATCGCCCCATGAGGGTGCTGTTCGTCTCCCACATGGCCACCCGCAGCGGGGCCCCGCTGCTGCTGCTCTGGCTGCTGCGCTGGCTGATGGCCCATGGGCGCGGCATCGAACCGGCGGTGGTGCTGCTCAGCGATGGGCCCCTGCGGCCCGATTTCGAGGCCCTGGCGCCCACCGAGGCCTGGAGCCGGCCCCTGTTCCAGCCCCTGCGCGAGCGGGTCGCCGCCCGGCTGGGGCGGGGGAGGGCCGGCAGTCCGGCCGAGCTGCTGGAGGCGGCGGTGCAGCGGCACCGACCGGAGCTGATCTACCTCAACACCCTGGTGCTGGGCCAGCACCTGAAGGGCCTGGGTGCCGATCCGGCCCGCCCGGCCTGCCTCAGCCATGTCCACGAACTGGAAACCACCCTGGCCACCATGAGCAGCCCGGAGGCGGTGGCCCGCCAGCTGGCCCTCTCCAGCGTCGTGGTGGCCTGTGCCGAGGGGGTGAGGCAATCCCTGCACAACCACCACGGCCTGCCCCTCAACCGCTGCACGGTGATTCCGGGCTTCCTTCCCTTCGCCGCCCCCGGGCAGGGGCCGCCCGCTCCGGCCCCCCTGGCGGAGGAGCCCGGACTGGAACCGGCCCTGGAGCCCCTGGAGTCGGCCCTGGCGGCGGGCACGTTCGTGTTCGGCTTCGCGGGCCAGGCGATCGCCCGCAAGGGTTTCGACCTCTTCCCGCTGCTGGTGCGGGAGTGTGAGCGGGTCTTCGCCGGCCAGCCCTTCCTGGCCGTCTGGCTCGGGGCCTCCCCGGGGCAGGAGGAGGTGATCGTGGCCCGCCGCGATCTGCAGCTGCTGGGTCTCGAGCACCGGGTCCTGCTGCTGCCGCCAAGGCCCTCCGCCATCGGCGTCATCGGTCGCTTCGCCGTCCACGGCCTGCTGTCGCGGGAGGACCCCTATCCCCTGGTGGCCCTCGAGGCCGCCGCCGCGGCCGTGCCCACCATCTGCTTCGACGGCGGGGGCGGCATCGTCGACTTCGTGGCCGACGGCTGCGGTCTGGCCGTCCCGTACCTCGACCTGGCAGCCTTCGCCACCGCCCTGCACCGGCTCAGCAACGACCCGGAGAGCCGGCGCCGGCTGGGGGAACGCAGCCGGGCCCGGGTGTGGCGGGAGTCCGGCATCGACGACGTGGCCCCCCGTCTGCTGGCCTGCATGGAACGGGCCGTCGCGGCCGGACCCCACCATGGCTGAGCCGCCCCTGCCCGCCAGCCGCCCCCTCTACGGCTGGAGCGCGGCCGACCCGCCCAGCGTGCCCGAACGGCTCAGCACGGACCCTGGCCGACCCCTGTTCTCGATCGTCATCCCCACCCTCAACCAGGGGGCCTTCATCGAGGACACCCTGCTGTCGATCCTCTGGCAGGGTTACGACAACGTCGAGATCATCGTCGTGGACGGCGGCAGCACCGACGACACCCCGGCGGTGCTGGAGCGCTACCGCCCCTGGATCTCGGTGCTGATCAGCGAGCCCGACCGGGGCCAGTCGGACGCCATCAACAAGGGCTTCCGCCGGGCCAGCGGATCGATCCTGGCCTGGCTGAACTCCGACGACCTCTATCTCCCCGGTGCCTTCCGCACCGTGCTGGAGGCCTTCGCCGCCCATCCCGACGGCCGCTGGGTGATCGGCAGCGGCGACATCATCAGCGCCGACCAGCAGTTCCTGCGCCACGTGCCCGCCCGGGAGGGATCGGAGCAGACCCTGCTGGCGATCGAGAACGACTGCTTCCTGCTGCAGCAGAGCTGCTTCTGGAGTGCCTCCCTCTGGCGGGAGGCCGGCGGGCAGGTGGACGAGTCCCTCAGCCTGCTGATGGACTACGACCTCTGGTGGCGCTTCTCCCGGCGCTGCACCGGCATCGTCACCCAGGAGAAACTGGGGGCCATGCGCTACTACGCCACCGTGAAGACCCGCCGCCAGGGGGAACGGTTTCCGGCCGAACTGGCCACCATCTACGCCCGCTACGGGGCGAGCGCCTCGCTGGATCGGCTGGTGCAGCGGCTGCTGGCGGAGAAGTCCGCCCTCGGCGAGCGGCTCTCGGCCCTGGAGCGCCAGCTGCCGGTGCGGCTGCTGCGTCGTCTGCGGCTGCTTCCCCGACCATGACGACACCCGAACTCTTCGTCGGCATCACCAGCTGGAACAGCGAGCTGTTCCTGCCCCACTGTCTGGAGGCCCTCCAGGCCACCACCCGGGGCCTGGAGACGCACGTCTGCGTGCTGGACAACGGCTCCACCGACCGATCCGTGGCCATCGCCCGGCAGCGGGGGGCCGAGGTGGTGCAGCGCCGCTGCAGCCAGCCGGAGGCGCTCAATGCCCTGCTGAATCGATCGCGCTCCCCCTACACCCTGCTGCTGCATGCGGACGTGATCCTGCTGGCACCGGACTGGTTCGCGCTGTGCCGCTCCCGGCTGGTGGAGGGGGTGGCGCTGGTGTCGCCGCAGGACATCGGCTGCGGACCGCTCACCCGCCCCTTCGGGGCCGGCATGCCGGAGAGCTCCTTCCTGCTGATGCACACCCGGCGGTTCCGCCGTTGCCGGCGCCTCCACTGGCGGCGCAAGGGGCGCCTGCCGCGGCCCCGCTACGAGGTCGACTTCCACGGCCCCCACATCACCCACCACCTGCCGCGGGAGCTCCAGCGCCAGAAGCTCGGCTGGGTGCCCATGGACGTCTACGTGTCCAACCGGGCCAGCGAACCGCTGTTCACGCCGGCCTCGCCACCGGCGGTCTGGAGCGACGAGCTGGCCTACCTGCGCTACGGCCTCGGCAACTTCTACGGCCTCGACGGCACGATCACCCATTACCACAACTGGTACGACCGGATCGCCGCCCGGGAAAAGAGTGAATCGGCACCGAACCCCGCGCGCAAGGATTTCCCGGTGGACTTCATCCGCTCCTACACAAACCGGCTGCTGGAGGACTACGGCGCCGGCCGGCTGGAGCTGCCCACCGACCTCAGCACCACCCGCACCCCCAGGGCCCTCTAGCCCACCGCTTCCTCCATGACCGGTCCCTCGTTGCCACGGCCGATCGCCGCCCACTTCCTGCTGGTGCCGGAGCTGCTGCACTCGCCCCCCAACGAGGCGATCATCTCCGCCCTGCTGGAGAGCGGCTACGACGTCCACGTCTTCGCCCCCGGGCCCTGCGGCAGCACCGCACCCTACGGGGAACGGGTCAGCACCCACCCTGTGGCCTATTCGATGCGCTGGTTGCTGGCCCAGGCCTGGCGCCCCCGCTGGCGGCGCTACGCCTGCTTCTCGGGCACCACCGAGGATCCGATCGCCGTGGTGGGAGTGCTGGCCCGCCTGCACCGCCGTCCCTCCTTCATCCTCGGGGACGAGATCCGCGCCGGCAGCTACCGGGGGCCCCGCTCGGAACGCTGGAAACGGCTGTGTCTGCAGGGCTACCGGCGGGCCCGCTTCACCATCGTCAACGACACCCACCGGGTGGATCTGGTGCGCGAGTACGCCGGCCTGCCGGCGGCCCAGCCGGTGCTGGTCTACCCGGGCTGTTTCCGCAACCCGCCGGAGCGGGATCCACGGCTGCGCCGGGAGCTCCGCCAGCGCTGGGGCCTGGCGCCGGACGCTCTCACCCTGGCCATCTCCGGGGGCTTCAACCTCACCGCCGGCGCCGACTGGCTGCTCGACGCCCTGCACGAGGATCCGGCCCTCTGCGCCGTGATCCAGCCCCTGGGGGTGGATCCCCTGGCCCTCTACCTGCTGCGGCGCCTGAGCCTGGGGGGCCGGCTCCACATCGAAACCGACCGGCTGTCCTGGCAGGAGGCGTGGCGATCGGCCGTGGGCTACGACATCGGCCTGGCCGTCTACACCAATCCGGCGCCCCAGTTCCAGGCCATGGGCGTCAGTTCCAACCGGCTGTGCATGTACCTGGCCATGGGGGTGCCGGTGATCTGCAGCCGCCAGGCCAGCTTCCAGTTCGTCGAGGACTTCGGCTGCGGCGTGATGGTCGACGATGGCGCCGGCTTCCTGGCGGCGGCCCATCACCTCGGCGCCGACCTGGAGGCCCGCCGGGAGGACTGTGCCCGCTGCTTCCACGACCACATCCGCCCCCGGGAGCGCTACCGCGGCCTGGTGGAGGCGATCGGCGCCCTGGGGCACGCCTGAGGGAGCACCCACCACCGCCACTATGACCCGCTCCTCCCTGAACCTGCGCCTCTACCTCGCCGCCCGTGCCGTGGTGCACGGCGGCCGGCGCCGCATCCCGCGGGTGCTGCTGCCGCCGCGGCGGCCCCTCGGCGATCGCTTCACGATCGCGATCACCACCTTCGAGGCCCGCTACGAGACCTATTTCCGTCCGCTGTACCGCTCCCTGCGGCGCACGTTCCCCGAAGTGCCGATCCTGGTGGCCGTCAACGGCCACGGCGACCCCGCCAGCCAGAGCCGCTACCTGGAGCGGCTCTGCGGGGAGCTGGCCAGCGGTGAACCGCCCCATCGCCGCTTCCTGCTGCATGAGCGGGTGGTGGGGCTCTGCCAGATGTGGAACGAACTGCTCCAGGCCAGCCCCACAGCCACCACCCTGGTGCTCAATGACGATCTGCGCATCGATCCCTACCTGCGGCGCTGGGCCGAGGCCATGGCCTGGGAATCGGTGGATCTCAGCCTGCTCAACAACACCTGGTCCCATTTCGCCATCGGCCGGCGCTGCTGGGAGCGCATCGGCGCCTTCGACCAGAGCTTCAGCGGCATCGGCTTCGAGGACATGGACTACACCGCCCGGGCGAGCCTGGCCGGGGTCGAGATCGCCGGGGTGGCCTGTCCCTACCTGCACCATGCGAACGACCAGCCCGCCACCACCTCCTTCGATGGCCAGTCGGAGCGCGTCTGGGGCAAGTACACCTCCGCCAACCAGGAGAGCTTCTTCCGCAAGTGGGAGCGCTGCCCAGCATCGGAGGGGATCTACATCCGCCAGCTCGGCCACCACGTGCGAGCCGTCGCCCCCCTGCCGCACCTGGCCGTGCCACCGTTGAAGGCCGACGGACCGGGGATCGTCCACCTGGATCGGACGCCATGAGGGTGCTGGTGCTCGCCCCCTCCGCCTACCTGCTCGGCGGCGTCCAGGACTGGCTGGCGAACCTGGTGCCGGGCCTGCGGGAGGGGGGGCTGGAGGTGACCGTGGCGGTGCCCGACGGGGATCACCACCGCCATGGCCCCTACGCCCGGGCCTACCCGGCCCTGGCGGCCGGGGCGATCGCCAACCCCAGCGGCAGCGCCGAAGGCCGGATCCGTGCGATCGCCGCCCTGCTGGAGCGGCTGGACCCGGATCTCGTGCTCGGCGTCAATCTCGTCGATCTGTACCCGGCGGCCCGGCGGGCCCGGCGCCGGGGGCGGTTCCATGGACGGGTGGTGATGACGCTGCATGCGCTCGAGGCGGAGTACTTCGACGACCTGCGCCGGCATGGCGCCGGCATCGACGCGGTGATCGCCACCAATCGCCTGGCCTGCCGGCTGGCGAGCGGGCGGGGCGGGATGGATCCGGCCCGGGTGCTCTACGCCCCCTACGGCGTGCCGGTGCCGCCCTGGCAACGCCCCGACGGCGATCCGGCCGCCACCCTGAAGCTGGCCTGGGTGGGCCGGCTGGAGCAGGCGCAGAAACGGGTGCACGATCTGCCGCCGCTGCTGGAGGCACTGCAGGCCCGGGGCATCGACGTCCGGCTCAGCATCGCCGGGGATGGCGAGGAGCGTCCGGCCCTGGAGCGGTCCCTGGCCCCCTGGATCGAACGGGGCCGCGTGCGGATGCTCGGCCATGTCGACCAGGGCCGGCTGGTGGCGGAGGTCTACGGCCATCACCATGCCCTGGTGATCACCTCCTCCTGGGAGACGGGCCCGATCGTGGCCTGGCAGGCCATGGCCAGCGGCATGGCGGTGGTGAGCAGCCGGTACGTGGGAGCGGGCCTGGAGGGGGCCCTGGAGCAGGACGCCACGGCCCTGCTGTTCCCCTGCGGGGATGCGGATGCCGCCGCCGGCGCACTGGCGCGGCTGCGGGATCCGGCCCTGCTGGAGCGGCTCTCCAGGGCCGGGCACGCCCTGGTGGCCCGTCGCTACAGCGGGGCGGCCTCCCTGGCCGCCTGGCGGCGGGCCCTTGATCAGGCGACGGCCCTGCCCCCCCTGCCCCAGGCCCCGGAGGAGCCGGCGCCAGCGCCCGCCGGACGGCTGGACCGCTGGCTGGGCCGCCAGCGGGGTGAGGACCTGCGCCGGCTGCTGGGGTTGCGCTTCCGCCACGGCAGCCCCGGCAGCGAGTGGCCCCATG